>CALCHX010000063.1 GCA_937906875.1 uncultured Gemmatimonadota bacterium
CCGGCCCTTGCTGTGCACGATGACCCCGACGCCGCAGACGTCGTGCGCGTGCGCAGGGTCGTAGAGCCCCCGGGGAGAGACTTGGCCGTCGTAATGCACAACGTGTTATTGCTCAGGAACCCCCTGCGTACCGAACGGAATTTTGTCATCGGGGTCATGCGTACAGCTTCTGGGCCAGGCCGTCGCGGACTCATGACTGGTCGCTTCAGGCCTGAAAACACCGAATCAGAGGGTTTCGTCCGGCAGGAGTTTCAGGCGGGGCGCCACCACGTCGAGCATACGTTTCATCTCCACCACTGCCCGGGGCAGCCGTGCCGACCGCGGGTGGACCCAGCCCGTCTCCCGCGTGAGCGTCTGGCCGACGATCCGCGCGCAGGCCAGCTGGCCGGCGGCCACCTCGCGCGCCATCGCCTGGTACGGGATGACCGAGATGCCGAGCCTGACGCGCACCATGGCCTTGATGATCTCCACGTTCTCGGTTTCGGTGACGACCTTCGGCGTGATCTGCTGGCGCGCGAAGAATTCCTCGATCGTGCGACGACTGTTCGATCCGGCCTCGAAGAGCACGAATGGCTGCCGCACCAGATCTTTCGGCACGATATGGCGCTTGTGCGCGAGCGGGTGCTGCGGCGCCATCACGAGCAGCAGTTCCTCCTGCAGCACCGGCTCGACGCCGGGCAGCTCGGTCGGCGCGGTGCCCGAGAACAGGTGGTAGAGCGCCAGCATGGAGTGTGTCTTGCCGCCGCCGAAGTTCGTCTGGAGCTGCACCACCGGGTCGCCGCCGTGGCCGGTCAGGCGCTGGGCGGCGCTCACGAGCAGCCGCCGCAGGCTGTCGGTCAGGTAGGTGCGGCGGAAGAACTCCGTCGGGTGACGGTACTCGTCAGTCCCCTCGCCCAGGTAGACCTGCCAGAGATCGGCCGCGAACTCGGCCTGCTGGTAGCGGCCGGAGGCCACGTCGGGGTGGGGCGTGGCGACCTCGCGCCAAGATTTCAGCCCCCCCTGGGGCTTCCCCTCGGTCGGCTGGTAGGACTTCTTGCGCATCTCGGAGCGGCGCTGCTCGTCGAAGATGACGCGCATCAGATCCATGCGCATCTGGCCGACCTCGGCGGCCTTGTCGCCGGCCGAAACCGCGTTCAGCAGCCGCTCCATCGAGTCGAGGGCCCTGACGCCGTCGTTGCCGCTGAACTGCTCGTTGTGGGCCCACTGGTTGCGGACCCCTTTCAGTTCGCTGACCAAACTCCGCTCCGACGGACCGAGGGACTCACGGAACACGGAGTTCCACTGGTCCCAAAGCACGGAAAGCAGGATCTGGGGATCGTTCCAGTTGACCGACTGATTCGGCCCTCGCTGGTTCTCCAACGCGGTGCGCTCCCAGTTGGCACCCAGCCGCGACTTGAGTTCCCTCTCGACGAAGGGGCGGAGGCCGGAAGCCGTCAGCTCCAGGCCTTTTCCGATGCGATCGCGATTAGATAACGCCATGAGACCTCACCACCTTAGAAGAGTTGACCCTGGGAGCCGGTCTGGCTCGTCCGCTCGGCTAGGGCGAGCTTGGAGAGTTCCGGCCAGGCGATTACGAGGCTGTTGTAGGCCAGGGCCTCGTCCGCCCATTTCTTGCGTTCGCAGATGGAATAGAGGCGATAGGCCAAGTCGCGGGCTGTGTCGCCCATGCCGCTGAGCTTGTTCAGGAGCGCCGCAGCGGCTGACTCGCCCTTGCTTTCGAGGATACGGATAAGGTGCTGGGTCGTCTCCCATACGGTGAGCCGATTGTCGGTCGTCGGGTCCCACCCGTCCGGGAGTTCGGCCTGGCCGACCAGTTTGACCTTGCCGCTCCTGGCCTTCACGATGCCGGCCTCGACGAGCCCATTGACGGCCGTGTTCTTGGCTCTGGCCAGCACGTCGGCCTCGCCGAACGGCCCTTCATCGCTACCAAACTGCTCAAACCAGGCGAGTGCCCAACGCGTATCCGCGTCGAATTCGCCTTCCTGCTCGGCAAGGACCTCATCAAGGACCTGGTTGATGATTCCAAGAGCTGTGCGGACCGTCATTTGCTTTCCGTCTGATTCGATCACCTTACCGAAGCGGCTGAACACTGCCATGCCTGGTCCGATCGCAGCCTGCGCGAAGTCCACAGGTGCAATGTTGCCTTGGCGGAGGTTCTTCAATGCGGGCGGGAGTTCTTTCCGGAGTACGGCCATGAACTCTTTCCGCGTAGCGGTTGTCGCCCCGCTGGAACGCACACGGCAAGCAAGGATGATGTAGGACGCGAGGGCATTTGATCCCATAGCTACCATGCGCCACTTCTGTGACGCGCGGACAGGCCAGGTGCCGGTGATCTGGAATCCGCTGGAGATCAAAGCTTCAAGAAGTGTCTCCCACCCCGTAGTCCGGTCGATGATCTCGGTGTCTGTCGACTCGGAGTCGCCTAGGTCACCGCCTGACTCCTCATCCGACTGCTTGAAGGCGTAATACACGGTCAACGGAAACCGGTGGTCCATCCTATCCCGCAGGGCCGAGAACGCCTTTCGAAAGCCGGACTCGAAATGCTCCTTCGCTTTCTTCCGATCCCCGTCGAAACGGCCGGGCGACGCGGTTAGTTCGGGCAACTTCGGGACGTGGACTGTGCCGAAATGGTCAGGATAGAGGTCGCCAATGGTTCTCCTCAGCCAAACGTAGAAGAAGTCCGACAGAGTGGCATACCCAATGTTGTCGTAGTACGGTGGATCGGTGCTGGCGAGTAGGTTTGTAATTCCATTACTACCAGCCGCGGCATCGAGTTGATGCGCCCGCCCTGTCTGTTTCGCGCCTGCGTTGAGCACTTCCGCGCAGTCTGCGACATAGTTGCAGCAGGTATCCCACGCCCCGACCGTTTTGCCGAGGATGTTGGCCTCCGCGTAATCCCAAACTATCGCAAGCGCCTGACGGGCAAACAGATTCATCACTTTCTGGTTTGATGCACTCCATCGACAGAGCGAGTTGTTGAAGTCTGCGCATCGGTCTAGTGCCAGCGCCAGGAACGTAGTGACCGTATCCGCGTACCGTTTGGCGTCGGTGTGGTTGAGCCCTACGGCGAGGGCATCACTGGCCACCTCAGACCTGCACCCGCGGATCGTGTCGCTGAAGGTGATCAACGCCCCCAACTGTCTGGGCGTGAAAAGATGACCCCATGTGTTGAGGCCGTAAGCCGAACATACCCCGCCGGTAATGCTCGCCCGGTCCGGTAGCGACCCAGCCAGAAACCCCGAACGGGCCGTTTCGAGCTCAGGGGTCTCGTCTGCACGCGCAGCCGCATCGACGTGCACTGCCGTCGTCGGCAAGTATAATTTGCCACCTTTTCTCTCGGCTACGATCGCCACGAGAACCGTGCGCAGGCCGTTCGGGTCCTTGCTTTGCTGCTGGATATACTTGCGCTCGATTGGCACCCGGCCTGGGCTCAAGATGCAATAATAGTCTTCGCCCTTCCCGAGTCTTGTGCCTAGTTTATTCTTCGCGGCCCGTTCTTTGTCTGCGTTCCCTGTCTGGATGCAGAAGCGCCACCCATTTGGAGCAGTGTCGTCGATCACGCATTCCAACCAGGCTTGCTTACCTGATTTGGTCGAGAGCCAGAAGCTGTTCATCAGGGGCACGTGGCGACCCTGTAGAACCGGGTTCGGGCTGGCAACAGTTCGGACCCAAATCCACGCTACAACGTTCGTCTCTCCTCCACCCTGTTCCTTGGGCAGGGATACCTTTGGATAGAGGTGCCCGATGGCCTTGCTGACTCGATTCCTGACGACCTCTCCGTAATGTCTGATGTCGGCTGCGAGTGCCTGTGTTCCCGGCCGGCCCTCCCGTCCCCCGATCTTCGCGCGGTCAACCGGGTTAACCGGAGCGGCCCCCATCCACTGTGGGGCGAGTTCGAGATTGCACTTGTTGAGCAATACGGCGATTGGGTTGAGGTCAGCCGCGTGGGTCTCGAATCCAAGGCGATTCGCCTCCAACGGAATGGTCCCGCCGCCTGCGAATGGATCGAACACCACAGGCAGCCGGTTGTCGCAGTGCTTCAGCATCTCGGCCTTCGCTGCGGCGTACACATCTGGTTGACTATGGAGTTTCTTCGCCATCAGGCTACGAATAATTCCGAACAGTCGATCTCGCTCCGATTTCTGAGCCGCCTCAGTCGGGAATCGGGCCGTGTTCTCAGATGGATCGTCTACCACAGATGCGAATAGGACGGCCCGAGCCGTCGGTAAAGGAAGCCGCGCCCACCAGTGGTGAATGCCCTTCGGGTGCGCGCCAATACCTGGCATTTTGTCATATGCGGATGCGTCGTTGATCTCCGGAAGCGGAAGGGCGACCTCGATCAGCTTCTTGCGGTAGGTGGCGGTCATGATTTCTTACGGCCCTTTCGTGGCGTCTTGCCAGTTGATTTCGCCACCGGCTGTGGCGAAATCTCGCTGCGAGCCTGCGACTCGGCCAGTTTGTAGAACTCGTGCAGCTTGGCCTGGAGCAGCTTCTTGTCGGGTAGCTGGGTCTGGTACTGGGCCACCAGCG
>CALCHX010000064.1 GCA_937906875.1 uncultured Gemmatimonadota bacterium
CTCTGAGGCCGCAGCAGTTCTCGTGGAAGATGCGCAGCCGTTCCCGGAGCTGCCGCTCGGACATGACATCAGGATCGAAGCGGCACCCGGCCACTCCCTCTTGGGTACAGCCGTTGTCGGTAGCCGAGATGTACATCTTGCACCGCTGATTCAACGGCTCGGCAACGCCGATTGGGTTCAACACGGTCGCACCCATCTCGAGCACGCGAACGGTGTCTGCCCGTTTTGCCAACAGACCGCTCCGGCCGACCTGCGCGAGCAACTGGAGGCCTACTTCGATCGGACCTATGTCGAGCAGATGGAACAACTATCGGCACTCAAGCAGTATTTCGAGTCCTGGGTGCAGCGGTGGACGGCCTATATGGACGATCTCCTGGCGAGGCCGGGGGCTTCGGAACACGTCAACGCGGAGCGGTTTGCGAGCGCGCGTGCTGCGCTGGAGAGGCTGATCGCTGACGCCCAGGCACAGATCAGCGCAAAGTTGTCGGCGCCATCGACTCTGCTCTCGGTTCCCGATCCCTCGCTGCAAGTAGAAGGCATCAACGCCGTGGTTCGGGATGCCAACGTGTCAATCCAACGCTTCAATCTTCTCCTTAAGAACCGATCAGCCGCGAAGAAGTCACTTCTTCGCCGCTGCTGGGTCGTGTTCGCCCGGGTGGCTCTTGTCGCTGAACTTGCCCGTTACGAAGGAGCGATGCCTGGTCACCTGACGGGCAAGGAAAGTCTCGAAAGACAGATCGCTGCGGCGACGGCGGACGTTCGTGCCAAGACATTGCGCCTCCGCGAGCTTCAGTCGAAGGTCGCATCGAGCAAGCCGATCATCGATCGCATCAACCGCCTCCTGGATTCCGTCGGCTTCCACTCCTTTTCACTTACGGAGTCGACAGCGGTTCAGGACGGCTACACCCTCGTCCGTTCGAACGGCGATGTCGCCACGGAGACTCTCAGCGAAGGCGAGCGGACGTTCATTACCTTCCTTTACTTTGCGCAGTCACTCCAGGGCGCACCACAAGATGAAGCTGAGTCGAATGATCTCTTGGCGGTTATCGATGACCCGATCTCAAGCCTCGACAGCGATGTGCTGTACGCCGTCTCTACTGTTGTCCGCAGGATCGTCGAGGATGTCGCGGCGGGTAAAGGTCGTGTGCGGCAGCTTCTGCTCATGACGCACAACGCTCATTTTCACAAGGATGTGACCTATCGCCCGCACGGCGGTCCGAAGCTTGGGCCTTGGAAGTACGGGATTGTGCGGAAACGAAGTGGCCTGCCGAGCGAAGTTGAACTTGTCGACAGGAATCCCATCCAAACTGCCTACGGAGCCTTGTGGAACGAGGTCAAAAGGTCGGCCGAGCAGCCCTACGAGAGCGCTGTCGGCCTTCAGAACACACTGCGCCGCATCCTCGAGACGTACTTTAGGGTGCTCGGCGGCGTTGATGACCCCACAATCATCGCCAACTTTGAGGGAGACGACCAGATCATCTGCCGGTCCCTCTTCGCCTGGGTCAATGCTGGGTCCCACTCGATCTTCGATGAGCTCGACTACTCGCCGTCGCCGAGCACCGTGGAAGCTAACCTCCGAGTTTTCCGCCGGATCTTCGACGTGAATGGGCAGATCGGGCACTACTGCTTGATGATGGGTGAATCTTCCGCTGAGAATGCCGAGGAGAAGCCTGCGGCCGCATCGAGTCCGAGAAACAGGGGAGCCACATGACGGATCGCGCCAGTCTCTTACTGGATCGGCGCCAGCGACGCGTATGTGGGTCACTACCGCGCGGGACGCGCACCTCCTGAGGGCAGGAACGTCGTTTTCCGACGCCGCCCCGAAGGGAGAGAATCATGGCCACCATCACGAACGCCTGGGCGAAGACTCCGGCGCGCAGACTCGTGAGCATCGCCACCGCTGCCGACTACGCAGCGTGCTCCGGCAAGACGATTCGGCGCCGCATCGCCGACGGCACGATCCGCGCTTACCGCTTTGGCAAACGTGCGGTCCGAGTGGACCTTGCCGACATCGACGACGCGCTGCTGGAGATCCCGACGGTAGCTGCCGGTCGCGTGACGCGCGCGTCGTGAACCGCTTGCGCGATGGCTGGAGCGCGCTGATGGGTGGGCGCGGCCATGTACCGTCGCGCCCCCAGCTGTCGCTGTCGGCATCAGGATCTATATGCATTGGGCACGTATTGGGCACGAACGCGCGAGCAAGGCCGCTTAAACACGCTCGGACCTGCGGAAATAAGCAGTCTGTAACCTCACTCGTAAAGTGTCGGCGCAACGGTAGTTCGAATTCCTTACCTGCCACCACAGCGATTGCACCGGTTTAGCCTGCGGTTGTGCTGATCCGAACCGCGTGAGCGATCGCCGAGTCCACCGTTGTCGGTGACGCTCGAAAATTGATCAGATTTGCCGCCGTTGAGACCGGCCAGGCATCGAAGAAGCGCCTCGCCGTCGACAAGCCGTCCCACACGGGAAAACACTGGTATCGGCGGCGCCCGACGCTGCAATCTCTTGGGGGATCGTCCTCCTCGGGGTCGTTCGTGCCGCGTCCTACCCCTCCCGGTTTCAGCTTGAAAGCGCTTGCGCGACCACAGCTGTGATGCACTGGGTAGTCTCGTTCAGTGCGAGGTCGCGGCCAAATGTGTCGAGGAGAGGAAGAACGGTGACATTCGGCGGCACCGTCACGCCGCGCTCCGCGGCACCGCAGACGACGAGAACTGGTCGTGACCCGCTTCGATCGATCACACCTCCCACGACCTTGCCGCGCAGCGATTGCGCATCGAATTTGCCTTCGCCGGTAACGACGAGATCGGCGGTGTACATGGCGCCGTCGAGGTCTGCGATCTTGGCCAGCGTGTCGAACCCAGGGACGATCCGGCATCCCAGTGCCGCGAGGCCGCCCGCAAGACCGCCTGCCGCCCCAGATCCGATAATGTTTTCCACATCCACGCCGAATTGCTGCAAATAGGTCTCGCGTACTCGACCGAGCCTCATGCTCAGCTCGTATATCTGCGCCGAGGAGGCGCCTTTTTGGGCGGCAAAGACGGTGGCCGCGTCGAGGAAGCGTGTGTTGACGTCGACGCACACGCTGATGTTCCTCGACTTGATCTCGGAGAGCGTGTACGTGTTGAGGAGCGCCTCGACCGCGCCGATGCCGCCGTCTGTCGTAGCCGAGCCTCCGAGCCCGACGAGGATGCGGGTTGCTCCGTGCTGCATCGCGGTAGCTATGAGCTGTCCGGTGCCGCGTGTCGTTGCCTGCATGGGGTCGTTGTGAGTTGGCCCGCCGGCAACGAGCAGCCCTGATGCCTCGGCCATCTCGATCACGGCTTGTTGACCCTCGAGAGACCACCGAGCGTCCACCATTGATCCCAGCGGGCCGCCGACCTGGGTCATGCGATTCCCGCCGCCGAACACATTGAGTGTCCCTTCGCCGCCGTCAGCCAACGGCAATTTCCGGCAGTGCCCACCGGCTTCGAACACAGCGACTTCGATCGCCGCACAAACCTCAAGCGCAGTCGCTGTACCGCGGAATTTGTCCGGCGCAGCGAGCACTCGTACAGGGCGGTTTGTGGACGGCACCACCCCACCTCCCAACCGCTGTCATGCAGACGCACGCAGTAGAGCTCTCATCGAAATAAATCGGCCTGTTGAGGTATCCCTGTGGGCATCAGGACTCTGTCTGATGGTACGAGCGTCATACGGTCCGGAGGGCAGCGCCGCACCATCATAAACTGCCGCGTTTTCGCCGCGACCTACCTACTCCATTATTCGCCAGTCGGCGACTGCGTAGCGATCCTCGTACACGAAAACAGGGTTCAGATCGATCGAAAGACCAGGCTTCGAAGCGATCGCGTTTCCGAGGCTTTCGGCGAGGTCGCACACGGCATCAATAGCAAGTGCGGGGCTGCCCCGATAACCCGTCAATACAGGGTAGCAGCGCAGCGTGCTGAGCGCACGGCGCGCCGATTCGTGCGAAAAGTCATTGACGAGCAGCACCGAATCGGACTCCAACTCGGTCAATACACCGCCTTTACCAATGACAACGATGGGACCGAACCAGTCGTCGTGGAATGCTCCGATCAGCAGCTCGAAGCCGGCTGGCAATTGAGGCATCACCAGCATGGGCGACTCCTGGCTGCCTGCGCGCAAAGCCGCTTCCGCCTTCCGCACAGCCTCGCGATCGGTGAGATTCAACTGAACCCCGCCTACGTCCGACTTGTGCACGATCGACGGGTCGGCGGTCTTGAGGCAAACCGGGTACCCCATGGTTTCGGCGGCGGCAAGCAGATCCTCAATCGAGGTTGTGACCGCCACTGTGGGCATGTGGACGCCATGATCGCCGAGCCACTCGGCAGCCACACCGGTAGGCCACTGCCGGGATGCCTCACCACCGGAAGCCGATGATGACGGTGCCGGTTTTCGAAGGCTCTGGCTGCCGTCGCTCGGCGCGGCGGCGACTCGGCCGACCGCACGCAGAGCCCTGTCGACAGAATCGAAGACCGGAATTCCGCCGCTTTCCAACAGCGCGAGCGGTTCCGATTCGGACGGAAGAAGCGGACTGTGTGCGACCACTGTCGGCCCCGACTCGGCGGCGAGTGCGACCATCTCCTGCGCGGCCTGGATTTCCTTGGCCCGATTTTCCACGTACGATCCGAAAAGCCCGCTGAGTACGACGATGTCGACCGCGGGCTCGGCGGTAATCACCGCCGCCGTGCGGCTGACTATGAGCGGATCGTCCTCCACGCCGCCCGCGGTATCCAGGGTGATCGGATTGTTTCCCGGTGAGCGGGGCGCATCCGGCGGGAGCAGCGCCTCGAGGGCCTTGACAGTGTGTGGCGAATATTGCGCCAGTTGGAGATCGCTCGCCGACAGCGCATCGAGCGCCAGCGCGGAGTCGCCTCCGCCATCGGTGACAATGGCGAGGCTCCGGCCGCGCGGCGCCCCCCAAACCGTACAGCGCACAGCGTCGACGAGCTCGGTCGCGGACGAAAGCCGGACCGCGCCCGAAGCCGCCAGCACGGTGCTCCACACCCTGTCGTCGGCCGCCAACGAACGAGTATGTGTCATCGTCGCAGCGGCGCCCAACGGTGATGCGCCACCTTTGATCACGAATACCGGCTTGCCTGCGGCCCGGCAAGCCGCTACTCCGCTCTGGAACGCCGCGCCTGCGCCAACCTGCAGCCCTTCGAGATACAGCGCGACGCTTTTGGTCGCCGGATCATTCGCAAACAGGTGTAGCAGGTCTGGGAAACCGACGTCGAGCTGATTCCCCACCCCGACGCAATGCGAAAATCCCAGCCCGTATCGCCGCAGTTCTAGGCCGATCTCTCCCGCAATGTTCCCCGACTGGCTAGCCAACGCTACATCGCCGGGTCGGAAATATCCGAACGGAGTCAAGTTGACACCTCGGCTGCCGAGATAGACGCCGAAACAATTCGGCCCGATGATGCGACTGGTCGACTCGCGTGCCGTTGCCAGCATGGTTTCTTCCGCGGCAGCACCCTCGGCCGAGTGCTCGCCAAATCCGGACGCCGCCACGATGATCGATTGAGCTCCGATCTTCGCGCAATTGTTAACCTCTGGCACAGAAAGGTCGCTCGGCAGCGCGATGAGGGCCAAATCCGGTGGGGTTGTAATGTCGCCCACGGTCGCTACGACGGTCGCCCCAGGTATCTCGTTGGGAGCCGCGCTCGGATTGACGGCGAAGATCGTGCCGGTGAAGCCAGCATTCCGCGTGTAGCGGATCACTCGGTGGCCCCATTTAGATGGGTCTCGGGACGCACCGATAATCGCGATGGACATGTCGTCATGCGATGAGTTCATTAGATTTAGCACAGGGTCTTCTCCAGGGATTGTTCACGGTTTAGGCGTGACATACAGCACGACAGGTTGTGCCACGCAACACGGTCGTTCCGAATTGTCGACTGAAATAGTTACCTCGTATTCGACACGGACATCAAGTCCGTGCATCTCCGCAGAAACGACTCTCACGACACCACGGACGGAGCTACCGGACCGCACCATGGCCGGAAAACGGACCCGGTTCAAACCGTAATTGAGGATCGATTCGACGTTGCCGACAGATAGCACGTCGGCCAAGATGGCTGGAACCATGGCCAGTGTCAAGTACCCGTGCGCAACCGTCGTCCCGAGCACACTGCCGCGAGCACGCTCAGTGTCGACATGGATCCATTGGGCGTCCTCAGTGATATGTGCGAATTTGTCAATCCGTCGTTGGTCTAGCAAGTACGGCCGGCTGGAACCGATTTCGCGTCCGACATGATGCAGCAGGGTGGTGGCGCTGTCGACTCGTAGCATCTCAGTCGGTGATGAGCTCGATGATGGCGGCGAGGGCTTGGCCGCCGCCGATGCACATGGTGACGAGACCGAATTGCGCGGAGCGTCGCTGCATTTCTGCCATCAGCTTGATGACGAGGATCGTTCCCGTGGCGCCGATTGGGTGGCCGAGTGCGATGGCCCCGCCGTTCGGATTGGTGAGCTCTGGGTCGAGTCCTGCGTCGCGGATAACAGCTACTGCCTGCGCCGCGAAGGCCTCGTTGAGTTCTACGACGCCGATATCGGATATCGCCATCGATGCCTTGCTGAGAACACGAGCGATGGCAGAGGCGGGCGCGTAGCCCATAATTTCGGGTTCGACGCCGGCCTTCGCCACGTGTAACAGGCGTGCGAGCGGTTTCCTGCCGGTCGCCCGTGCCACGCTCTCCTTCATGAGGATCACTGCGGCAGCCGCATCATTGATTCCAGAGGAGTTGCCGGCGGTTACCGAACCGCCCTCCCGGAAAGCGGGCTTGAGTCGGGCAAGCGCCTCGAGCGTGGTGTCAGGGCGCGGGTGTTCGTCCGCGCGCACCTCACGTGTGACGCGCCGCTCGGTGACCTCGATCGGGACGATCTCGCCGTCGAACAGATGCCGCTCCAGCGCGCGCGCAGCTCGCTGTTGGCTTGCCAATGCGAATGCATCCTGCTCCTCGCGGGATACATTGAAACGGTTGGCGACGTTCTCCGCAGTGACACCCATCGGGTAATCCCCCCATGGGTCGGTGACCAACGACAACGTGCCGTCCACAAGAGTGTGGTGGCCTAGGCGATACCCGGCGCGCCCCTGGTAGTTGAGAAACGGCTGCATGCTCATGTTCTCGTTCCCGCCGGCTACGACGATCGACGCTTCGCCAGCTGCGATCTGCATCATGGCCGACCAAATCGCCTGCAGCCCCGAGCCACACAGGCGATTCACGTTGTAGGCCGTGCTACCGGTCGGTAGTCCTGCCTCGAGCGCCACGCGGCGAGCGTTAAACGCATCGGGACCAACCTGGCCCACGCAGCCCAGGACGACCTCGTCGATTTCATCTGCAGTAACCTGCGCACGGGCAAGCGCCGCGCGGACTGTCGCAGCGCCGAGCTGATATGCGGGAGTGTTCTTGAATGCCCCGCCGAATGTGCCAATAGCAGTACGCGCGCCGCCAACAATGACAATACGGTCTTCCATCAGTCAATACTTCCTATCATAATGGACAGCGCGCCGGCTAGATCTGGTAGCCGCCGCCGATATTAATGATCTCACCGGTGATATAACCTGCCCGCTCCGATGCGAGGAAGCTGACGAGGTCGCCAACGTCTTCAGGCTTACCGATCCGGCCGAGAGGAATCTTGTCGAGCTGCGCCGCGAATATATTCTCAGGCAAAGATTTGGTCATGCTTGTTTCAATGAATCCCGGGCACAGCGCATTGACAGTGATGTTGTAGCGCGCCAGTTCTTTCGACATCGTCCGACTCAATCCAACGACACCTGCCTTGGCGGCAGCGTAATTCGACTGACCGATATTACCCATCCAACTCGCAGACGCAATATTGATAATCCGGCCACTATTTTGGGTCCGCATGACACGCGCGACCGCTCGACTGAGGAAGAACGGGCCACTGAGATCGACCGCCAGAACCGCGGCCCACTCCTCATCCGTCATCTTGTGCAGCATCGCGTCGCGATTGATCCCGGCGTTGTTGACAAGAACATCGATACGTCCGTTCTCTGCGACAAGGTCATCCACCAGGTTGTCGCACGCTGCCCGGTCCGACACGTCAAGCGCAACGGCCCGGGCGCTGACGCCACAGGTGGCAGCGACCGCCGTCGCTCGATCGACAGCGATGTCTGCGCACACCACCGTCGCACCGTCTCGGCTCAGGCACTTCGCGATGCCGGCGCCGATGCCCTGCCCGGCTCCTGTGACCAGCGCGATCCGTCCTTCGTGATCAAACAAGTTCCGATTCTCCCTTACACCAGCACTCACAGCGCTCGGGTCGAGCAACTGCCAGTAAGCGAACGTTCGATTACCCGTCAAGGGCCACTGTGCCGCAAAGGCCTTCTGAAATCAAGGGGTGCAGGAGCTCGGTCACTGATCGGACCGGCGTCGTCAACGCTTCGGCGCTAGGGGGCCCCGCTAGCTGCACAGACAGGAGGGCAAGCGGCCGAAGCGCGGTTCGGCATCGACGCATCCGACGAAAATCTACCCCGATTCGGCTCAGGTCTTGACAGGGAACGATCGATCGATAACACTCAGCCCCACCAATATGGTGAGTGCCTCACAGCGCATCCGAACCGAGAGATCGTAGATCGTGGAGCACCGACGGAGGGCGGGTTTCGAGTGTCAGTGGAATATGCCGAGACGGATCACATTGTTCGCATCGAGTTGAATCGGCCGGATCGGCTCAATGCGACAGATCCGACACTCATCGACGAGTTGTGCAGGGCTTTGGAAGCGGCGATCGTGGCTTTGCCTGCGGTGGCCGTGATTTCCGGGCGAGGTCGCGCCTTTTGCGCCGGGCACGACCTGACGTACGAAGCCGCGGATGTGCCCTATGCGGTCGATAGACTGGACGTGGAGAGGACCCACGACATCACCAGACTGATACGTCGCGCGCCGTTCCCTGTTGTCTCATCGGTCCACGGTTATGCACTGGGCGCTGGGTGCGAAATCGCCCTGTGCAGCGATTTGGTCATCGCAGCAGATGACGCCGTTTTCGGGTTTCCGGAAGTATCTGTCGGGCTCAGTATTACCGGGGGCATTTCTCGTATACTGCCGCATGCGGTGGGACTCGCGAAGGCGAAGGAGCTCGTTTTCCTTGGTCAACGCTTTGGAGCCGCCCAGGCTCAGAGCTGGGGTCTCGTTAATTTTGTGGTGCCGAGTTCCTCTCTTATAGAGGAAACCGACCGACTGACCAAGCAGATTTCCGGGTTGCCAGCTCATGCGCTCGGACTCGCCAAAAGCGCGCTTAATGTGGGATTCGATGGAAGCCTGGACACGGCGTTCGAGATCGAAACCTTGCATGCGCTGGAAACACGCTCAGCACAGGAGGCGCGCGACGCGACAGAAAAATTCCTTCAGAGGAGGTGAACCCCAACGACGTCGGACTGCCCTACAGATACGTCGAAGACCACACTCTGATGAGCCCGTTTCGTGCGGACGCCCTGCGTGTGTGAACAGTAATCGAATACTCCATCCATGTCACTAGGAAAGGAAACGCCCCATGTCGAAACGCCCTACGGTACTACTGGGTGCTGTCTTGTTGACCGCGTCTTTGGTGATCGCATCCTGCAGCAGCTCAGGAACGTCCGCTGGTAGCGAGTCGCAGGCTGGCAGCCAGTCCGAGACTACGGCGGACACTTCCTCCACAGCCCCGACGGCTACCGATGCTCCGGCCGAGTCCTCGAGCCAGGAATCTTCTGCTGAGACCAGCACCTCCGAGGGTGAATCGGCAGGCGAGGGCCCCCTGCGGGTCAAGCCTGTCGACAAGAACCTGGATGGCAAGCGCATCGCGTTGCTGAGCTTCGCCAACAACCCCTACTGGGATCCGGTCCAAGCCGGTTCGAAAGCCGCGAACGACGCCCTGAAGGCGCATGGTGCGACGGTCGACTATATCGTTGCAGGCCCG
>CALCHX010000065.1 GCA_937906875.1 uncultured Gemmatimonadota bacterium
CGACGAAGGGGTGCACTTCGAGAAGGCCTGGCTCGACCCGGAATCCGGCAAGGTCTTCTGCCTGTCGACCGGACCGGACAAGGAGGCCGTCAAGCGGGTACATGAGCGAGCCGGGCACCCCACGGATCAGGTGTACGAGCTCTCCGTCGAGGTCTGAACGGTCGGACCAGAGACCAGCCCCTCAAGTCGCAGTAGCCGGTCAGCTCACGGCACGACCATGGCCCGGCCGCGGATCTTGCCGTCGGGCAGGTCCTGGTAGGCCTGCGTTGCCTGGTCCAGTGAGTATGTGGTGGTCTCGATGGCGACCTGGCCGCGGTGGGCCATCTCGACGGGTTCGAGCAACTCGCGCCGACGCCCCCACAGCGAGGTGCCGACCTCGCCTGGGCCTCGGAGTGCCTTACGCCCCGAAACCTGCTGCGCCCCCGGCCGACCGTCTATTCAGCGCTGAAGTGGGGCTCCAGGGCGCAGATTTCGAAATGGCCGCCCGCGCTGAGCGAAGCAGGCGCATCGATGAAAAAGAAGTGCGCCATCAGGGACTCGAACCCCGAACCCGCTGATACAGGTTCGCCGCAGGTCAGGGCACGGCTGTTCCTCGTGCCCGATCTCCCTGAGCACGTCAACGCCGAGCCCAACGCGCCCGTGATCCCCATCGGCGCGCCGGCCGTCAACCCTGACGCCGAGCCCACAGCGGCGTAGGCGCTCACGGTGCCGAGCGTTGTCCCGATTCATCGGTATATGACACCGAACCGATGGAAAGAACCGCTCACCGGCTGGCGCGCATGGCTGAAGTCCGGCGCCGTCAGCAATCAGACCCTCGTCCTGCGTATGTACCAGCTCCGACGTTTCGCCGGTGACCACGCACAGCGATCTCCGTACAGCCTCACGCCCGACGACCTCGGCGCGTGGCTCGCTGCGCAGGAATGGGGCGCTGAGTCGCTTCGCTCCTACCGCGCCGCGCTGCGCAGCTTCTACGGATGGGCGCACGCCGCCGGGCACACCGACACCGACCCGGCGCGGCTCCTCCGGAAGATCAAGCCCGGCGCAGCTCGACCGCGGCCCGCTCCGGAGATCGCGATCGACCAAGCACTCGCCGAAGCCGACGAACGCACATGGCTGCTGCTCATGCTCGGCAGCCGCGAGGGACTGCGCCGCGGCGAGATGGCTCGCATCCATTCCGATGACGTCGTGCGAGACGGTACCGGCTGGTCACTCATCGTGCACGGCAAGGGTGGCAAGGACCGAATGGTCCCGCTTCTGCCGACCGTCGCCACCGCGCTCCGGGCACGGCCGCGTGGTTGGACCTTCCCGAACGGAAAGGGCGGTCCGATCACCTCGGCGCATGCCGGCGTGCTCATCCGGCGCGTGCTGCACGGCGCGACCGCGCACCAGCTGCGGCACCGATTCGCCTCGACGGCCTACCAGGCGACGACCGATATTCGCGCTGTGCAGGAACTCCTCGGTCACGCGTCGGTGGCCACGACCCAGCGATACACCGCCGTGGCGGACGGTGCTCTCCGGCGGGTCATGCAGACAGCCGCGTGATTCGTGCGATCGGCAGCGAATGCGCGCATACTGCGCAACACGTACGAACGACACGAGAGGAGCGGTCGATGCACACCTACGATCATGAGCCGCCAATTATCGCCGGCACACCGACATGCGAAACGTGCGGTGCGACGAGGATGCGTGCCGGGGTCGACGGCTTCACGGAATGCCTCGGCTGCGGCAGCCGCTACGCGGCGGCCGACTTCGTTCACGAATGGCAGCTATCGACACCCGACCCCGCAGATCACGGCAGCCTCGCCGACGCGCCAATTGCCCCACCCGCGCCCACAAGTGCCGATCTCAATGACGGCGACGAGGGTGCAAAAAACCGAAGGCGGATCGCCGGCGCTTTTGCGATTCTCGCCGTCGCCGTTGTCGCCGCCTTCATTTACGGAGCTGTAGGAAACAGTCACGACGACAGCGAGACCTCGGCGACGGCCGCGGGGGCATCGTCAGCCCCGGGCAGCTACACGCCAATAGCTACTAAGGTTTTCCGCGGTAGCGGAGACGACGTGATCGATATCGGCGAGTTCACGAGCGCGGCTATTCTGACATTCCGCTGCGGTGCGTGCTCCGGCAACACCGTCGTGCAAACAGACGGTCGCGAAAGTCTTCTGGTCAACACAATTGGTTCCTACTCCGGGTCGCACTTCATCAACATCCGCGACAACAGTATGACCACCAAGATCACCGTGACCGCGACGAGCGCTTGGGATATGTCTATCTCGGATATCACCACGGCACCGCGCGCGGCCAACGGAAACGGCGATGCCGCAATCCTCATCAATCAACCCGGCTCGAAGGCACAGATAACTAATCGCGGTGGCGGCAATTTCGTGGTGCAGGTCTACAGTCTGTCCGGGCACACGGACCTTGCAGTCAACGAGATTGGCTCCTATCAGGGAACCGTGCCGGTCGATGCGCCCGCTTTCATTCAGGTCGAGTCGGAAGGCGCATGGAGCATCGCACTCGGATGACCTGTCAGCCCAGCATCGGGCCGACCTGTGTGGTGGACGCGAATGCCGCCCCGTCTCCACGAGGGAGGCGGGGCGGCATTCTGGGCGCGGCAGCGGCAACTGCTTAGCGTCTCCTGGTAGGGCGTCTAAACGCGGGGCGGCTCGTGCCACTGGCCGGGCTCGTCACCTTGGCTGCGGCTGGTGGCCCAGTAGGCGTGGTCTCCGTCGAGAAGGACCTGGAGGTTCACCGCCGCGTTCTCGGTCGGGGGCTCGCCCCAGACGCGGACGATCACCGCCGGGTAGACCTGACCGGGACGCAGCGCGTTGTGATTCGGCAGCAGCGCGGTGGCCGCCGTGCTCGCGGGCATCGTATCAATCCTGCGCTGGCGGTCGTTGATCGCGGCGACGTCGCCCTCGGTGAGCATGTACAGGACGGTGCGTCCGAGGCTTGGAACCATGGTGTTCTCCTTGCTGACGGGGTGATGGTGTCGGGGCAGCCGTGGAAATATGCCGGGAAATATGCCGGCGCTACGGGGTCTTCGTGGGGCGGTTGGCGACGGCGAGTCCGTGGCCGCCGATGCCGGCGAGACCGAGGATCCAGATGACGATGTCCTTGACGGTGGCCAGGTCGGCGGCGCCGACCGCGACGAGCACGGCCAGCACGGCGAGAGTGAGGACAACCAGGAGCAGCGCGACCACGTAGACGATGGTGCGCGCCCGGTCGGGCAGGTTCAGGTTCATGCTTTGGTTCCCTTCTTGAGAGCGGCCACATCGGCCTTGAGTACCGCGAGGTCGCGGAGAGCGGACGACAGGAAGTTGAGAGTGCCGGCGAGCGCGGCTGTGCCGTCGGGGTAGGTGACGGTGGCCCGCTTCCGGGCTTCGGTTTTCGAGACTCCTTGCGCGATCAGGTTTGTCATTTCGTTGGCGTCCACGAATGTCACTTTGGCCATCAGGTCCTCCAGGAAGTCGGTGCCGGTTGGGGCGGGGCGGTGCGCTGCGATGCGGTTGCGCAGCTTGTTCATGTCGAGGTTCGGATCGACCTTGCGACCTTGCGGCACCGCGGCTTCTTTGTGGCCGCGCCACCGGATGCTGTAGTGGTCGCCGAGCGCCCGGCAGCCGGTGACCAGTGAGGCGTACTGCACCGCCGGCCACGGTGTGGAGCCGCCCGGGTTCTCGCACTCGACACCGATCGCCCGCGGGTTCGCAAAGTCCGGGTCATCGGTCGGGCCGGCGTGGTTGCAGTAGCCGGCGGCGATCACATACCAGACGCCGGACCGTCCGAGACCGAGCTGCGCGAGCGGGCCCTGTAGATCCGAGCGGCCGCCGCGCACCACATGCAGTGACGGGTAGTCGCCGGCGGCCGCGGCGGCCGTGCCGGTGTGGTGCACTAGGCCGCCGAACGGGCCGTTGATGCCCCAGCCGTTCACGCCGCGGGTCTTCCACCCGGGCATCTCCCGGACCGGCAGCCCGGCGCCGCGCAGCACGTCCGCGAGATCAGTGAGCATCGGCACGTCACCCCTTGCCGTTCTCGATGTGTCGGTCGAGGCGTTCCGCGAGGGTTTGCACCCGGTCGGATGATGCCGCCGCGATCGCGGACGCTTTCGCTGCCTCGGTCTCCGCCCGCGCCGCTGACCGTTCGGTGCGGGTGATGGCGTCGCGCATCGACTGGCCGCCGTTCGGCAGCACCTGGTGCTGGATCGTGGCGATGGTCGTGTTCTGCGCGGCCATCTGATCCATCAGGCCGGGCCGGCCCGGCTCGCCCTCCACAGCGCGCAGCACCCGCCCGGCGCGGTGGATCGGCCTCCAGAACAGCGTCACGACGGCCGCGAGTGCGAGAACGACGCCGAGCAGTGTGGAAAGCGGGTCGAGCCAATCCATCAGACCTCCAGGTATGCGTGAGCCCCGCACGACGGCGGGGCTGCGATCGGTGACGGGCCGGCGGGGGACGGTCAGGCGGGTGTGCCCAGCACCGCGGTGAGCGCATACAGGATGTGCGCGTCCGTCACCGCCGCCGGGTTCACCCCGGGCCGCGGTGTCGGGCTGTAGGTGGCCTGCGCGTACTCGTACACGGATGCGATCGTGTCACCCGTGTCCGTCGCAGCGGCGGCGGCGAGCCGGATCCGCACCGACTCCACCTGCTGCTGCCCGTAGCCCAACGTCGCGCCCAACGCGACCATGCGGGCCAGCAGATCCGAGTCGGAGGAAGCGGCGATTATCGACGCCGAGGTAGGAGTGGACATGAGAATGTTCCTTTCGGTGATGTGACTCTTACTCGATGACGGGGGAGCCCGGGTAGGTCGTCGGCCACGGCTGCACGGTTTGCACGACGGCCGCGAAGTTGTGGGTTCCGGTGCCGACCGCAATTCCGCCGAACTTGACGCTCCCTCCGATCCTCGAATCGAACGTCGCGTCGTTTGCGGTGAACGCGGTGGTGTAGTTATACCCGGTGCCCTTCAGCAATCCGCCGACGTTGAAACTGGCGCCGTTAACAGCTTGGAATCCGGTCGGGACGTTCATGAACGTTGTGCCGTAGGGCACCGTCCCCGTGGCGCTTCCGTTGATATACACCAAGCCGTTGATTCGCTGAACGGTGGCGGTGCCGCCGATGGAGCTGACGATGTAAGTTTCGTCAAGCCATCTCGGGCGAGTGTCCCCAACGGTGACGATCCACCCAGACGCCGTCTTGACCCACACCTGCGCGCCCTGGTCCCCGGTTGTGGAGTGGAACTCCGCGCCCTGCGTTGCTGCTGCGACCCACGCCGCCCCGGCCGCGTCGAGCGTCCCTGTGATGTCCGGGCGTCCCTGCCCCCAGTACTGCCGGCGAGACACCGTCTCCCCGTGGAGCACGGGGATCATCGGGCACCTACTAGGCGGGCACCCCGGGGTAGGGCGCCGGCGGGAAGTCGATCAGCTGCGGCAGCACGAGGACGTTCATCTCCGCGATGTCGAGTGTGCCGGTGGTGCCCGTCGTCCCGTCGTTCCGGAAGAACAAGGTGCCGGCGGGTGACCCGTTGCGGTAGTACTGCATCGGCGCGCCGTAGAAGTTCGTTCCCCACGCTCGCCAATGGGCGTTGAGGGCCGTCGTAGCGAGCGACGCCGACGAGCTGGCGTTGGAGAACCTCCAGGCGAGAAACGGGCCGATGCGACGGACGAGGATCCTCCCGACCGTTACGACACTGAACAGGCCTGTGATGTCCCGCCAGCCGGTGTCCGGCATCCCGGCGTGCAGCACCGGGATCATGACGCGGTCCTGGTGGCGTGCTCATCGAGCCCACCGGCCCAGACGAGCGGGGGGGGGGGAATGTCAGCATCATGCCGCCTTCCATGTGAGAGACCCGGGGGGTTTCAGGCGATCGCATACCGGTCACCGCCGTGCACGAGAGCGCCGGCCGCGGGCATCGGCAGCGCCGGGGCGTCGGTCATGGCCTGAATGCTGGTGCCGGCCAGGACGTCGAACAGGGTCCAGGTGACACCGTCCGTGGACTGGATGATCGAGACGCCGTCCGTGGCTAGGAAGCGTGCCCCGCCGGTCCACCACACGACGCGTTTCATGTTCGCGGTGCCGAGCGGGTTGACCCGCGCCGTCCACGTCGTCGCCGTGGAGTTGGAGGTGGTGATGCCGCCGCCGTCGCCGACGACGCAGAACATGTTCTGCGTCGGCGAGTGGGCCGCCGACCGGGCGGGGCCGGGCAGGTTCGAGGTTCGGGCCGTCCAGCCCGACCCGTTCGTCGAAGTGGAGATCCGGCCGGCGTTGCCGGCGATCACCGCCAGCGCCGCCACCGTCGAGACGGCGATACAGATGATGTGCTCAGATCCGAGCGCGTTGTTCGTGAAGTTCCACGGTGACAGCCCGGTGGTCGAGTAAGACAGTGTGCCGGTGGTGTTACCGCCCAGGAACATGCCGAGCTTCGCCGACCAGCGGACCGCCCCGGTGTACAGGTTGTAGGCGTTGATGCGCTGCGACGCCCACGTGACACCATCGGTGGACACCGCCCCGTAGCCCATGTAGCCGGCGGCGACGAACCGGCCGCGCACAGGCGACCAGTCGATCGTGTTGAAGCCCTGCCCGGTCAGCGGGGTGGTGTGCTCCGTCCAGTGGATCCGGTCCGGGGACGTGTAAGTGTTACCGTTCGCGCCGGCCGCGCACAGCAAGCCCAGCGACGGCGCCCAGCACATGTCGGATATGTTGCCGACGATCCCCGTCGAAGCGTCGATCGCCGCCTCGACGTCGGCGATCGTGATGAACTTGCTCGACGAGCCAATCGCCACGGCCAGATTCGGCGTGGACTTCGGGATGATCTCGAAGCGGGTCGCCGGCAGCGCCCCGGTGATCTCCGCGCCGATGAACGCCCGCACGGTCTGCGTCGCCGCCCCGACCTCCCCGCCGCCCAGGAACAGCCGGCTCACAGCAGCGTCCAAGCCCCGGACGCCCGCAGGTGGAACGTGACCGTCCCCGAGGCGGGCTGAATCCACACCGTGCCGTCATCCACTGCGCCCGGGTCGGTCGCGCTGATGATCGTCGGATGGCCCGAGCCGTCGCCGAACGAGACGAGCTGGTCACCGAGGTAGAGGCTGATCATGACTGCACCAGGTATGCCATCGCCGGGTCCTTCGTGGCGAGCGCGTCAAACTCGGCCTTGGTTCCCACCCACACGTTGGTGAGCGTCACCGACCCTGCGGGCTGCAGCGCAGTGTCCGCCAGCTCGCCCTGCGCCGCGGTTGCATACGTTCCGGCCGGGGCCCCGCCGAGGTCCTCGTAGGTGAGCGCCACATTCCCGTCGACGTCCGGCAGCTTCCCCGCCACCGACGACACGGTGCCGGTTCCGTCCACGCCGCCCTCAGCGAGCACCGCCCAATGCGCCGTGTCCGCATCGGGGGTGGTTGCGGTCGCCGTGCGGTCCAGAATGCACAGGTACGTGGAGCGGCCGTTCTTCACGAAATCCATGGCCTGATACATCGCCGACGACGACCAGGTGCCTTTCCGCACGAGCCCGACCGGGCCGGGCATGAGCGGCCGCCACGCTGATGTGGCCGTGTCGAAGTACTTTGCGACCGCCATGTCCTATGCCGCCTTCCAGGTGAGCGATCCGGACAGCACCGCGCCGGCGGCGGGCGGCCCCAGGATCAGCAGCTGCGTCGTGGAGGCGTACGCGGCCCACCATTCGCCGACCGAATCCACCAGCCAGCCGTGGCCTTGCGGGAAGGCGGGGGTGAACCCGGCCGGGATCGTCGCCACATGCTCCACCGTGGAGGCTTTCGTCAGCCCGGAGATCGCGCACACGACACGGGTGCCGACCTTCTCGAGGGTGATCGTGCCGGCGGACGCCCCGGTGGTGAGCGCGGCGGTGGCGGTGGTGGCGCCGGCGCCGGCCGCGCCCGGCTTCCACGAGGATGTGGCCGCGTCGTACACGAGCGCGTCCTTATCGACCGCGCCCGTCGTGGCGACGTCGGTCAGGTCGTCCAGCGCCATCGGTGTCGCCGCCCCCGGGTCGGAGGTGTCCACCCAGATCCGGTCCGTCTCGGCCGGGGCCGCGCCACCGACGTGCGTGCCGGTCGCACCCACATCGCCGCGCGGGATCGTGAGCTTCGGCTTCGACGCCAGTGGCGTGCCGGTCTCCTCCAGCGTCACGTCCGTGCCCGGGGCGCCAGTCACTACCGGCTGCCACTCGATCGTGGCCGCCGTTCCTGGGATGCCCTGAGGGATCCCCAAGCTCAGTTTCTGATTCGGGGCGTCTCCGTCGATCGCCGCTGTCGCGGGGTCTTCCGGGTCCAGTGTGGTCACCTGGTCGATCGTGAGCGTGTTCGCCGGGCCGCGGCGGCCCTCACCGAACGCCGCCTCCACCTGGTAGGTGACGCCGCCCATCTCGACGGTGAGCTGATACACGTTCGCGTTGAGCGTGGCCTCCGTGCTCATCGCGTGTATCCCTGCAGCCAGCGGGTCTCGCCGCGCACCCACGTGCGGGGCACCCCGGCGCCATCCACGGCCTCCAGGTCGTAGCCGCCATCGGAGTGCATCAGGCCCATGCGCGCCTTGTCCATCAGGGACCAGGCGATCACCCCGGTGGCGGCGCCGGAGACGTCCACATCCAGATCGATGTGCTCGTCGGATCCGGTCGCCGGCCGCCACTGGCAGCGCCACCCGGACCAGCCATCCGTCAGATCGACCGGCACGCCGGCGGCGTCCTTGATCGTGACCGTCCCGCCCGGCCAGCCGTCGTCGTCGTACAAAGTCACTGGCGGCAGCTGCGCCGGCTCGTTCACACCGCTCATCGAACGGTCACCACCCCTCCTGTGTCGGCGATCGCCTGCACCATGTAGTCGTTGGTGGGCCCGGCGTAGACGTCGGTCCACGTGTAGCCGGTGAGGCCGGTGACATCGACTGAGACGATGCGCACCCCGTCGCGGAAGATGTCCAGCCGCACCGGCGGCGGGTTCTCCAGATCGGAGCCCTGGAACGTGACCTGCATCTGCACGGCGGCGTCCGCCTCCAGCGGGGTCAGCCGCACATACGGGGGACGGGGGAACGCCAGCTGCATCCCCACCCGGAGCGTGGCCCACTCGGACCACAGCTTGCCGCCGGCCGTGGTTTGCCTGCGCACCTGGATGTGCTCGAACCCGGAGTCGTGAACACCGTTCGTTCCGGACACCCGCCAGTAGGCACCGTCCGGGGTGAACGTGAGGTCGTCTTCGATGATGCGGGTCTCGTCGGGGGCGCCGGCGTTGTCGGTGACCCGGCGGCCGTCGAACGCGGTCGCGTCCGCACCCATGTCGAGGGTGGCGATGTTCGCCGCCACCACCGTGTCGTTCACCGCTGGGGCGATGAACGTCGGCGGCGCCGGCGCCTCCCGCAGCCAGAAGAACGAAGACGGCGACCACTCCGACAGGTTGGAGAACGAGTCGGTGGATCGGGCCTGCACCTCGATCTGCGCCGGGGCGGTGAACCCGGCCGTGGGCACCGTCCAGTCGCCCGGCCCAACCCGCGCCGCATCGACCTCGGTCCAGGTTCCGGTGCCGGCCGGGGCGTAGCGCACATCGACCTGCTGCATGTCGTTGCCCGGCCCGTAGTTCGACTCGATCGAGATGGCCAGCGGCGCCGCGGCCGACACATCCGAACCGGAGACGGGGGCGGCGATCGACGGCGGGGTCAGCATGCCCGGCCGCTGCAGCACGAAATTGTCCAGCGCCGAGGCGTACGACCCGGAGTCCGAGCCGCCCAAGCCGATGCCGTGCTTCGTGGCCTCCGAGTTGAAGCCATCGGTGACAGTGCGGGCCACGTCCAGCCCGTTCGGCTGATAAATCTGAATCGTGGCGTCCGACGTCGCCACCCGCAGGATCTTGAACGCCGACACCGCCACGTTCGTCACGCCCGACACCACACCCGCGACGGACTTCTCCAGCATCAGATAGCGGTAGGAGCTGGTGCCCGAATACAGGTCCCGGGTCACCGACTGCGTGTAGGTGAACTCGACCATATGATCGAGGCCGTTCCACACGTGATCAACCCGGCGGGTCGGGATGCCGTGCTGGTAGTCGAAATACTCCGTCCAGTCCGGCAGCCTGATCGAGCCGCCCTCGGAGCGGGTGCGGTTGCCCCAGCCGGTGCCATACCAATCCCCGTAGTACGAGTACGACTGGCTGTAGGCACGCTGCCGCAGCCTCCACCAGTTCGCCGTGTCCGACACCCGGAAATACAGTGCGTCCCCGCCGGCGAACCCGGTGTAGGCGTTGGCCTGCACATCGACGTCGCCGACACCGGCCTCCATCACCAGCATCGGATTGCTCGACACCGCCGCCGTCGTCTTCGCAGCCCCCGACGTGCGGGCCCACGCCCCGGCCAGCGCCGACCATGTCGCCCCGGTGGCGCCAACCGCCGAGCCGTTCAGATCCCCGGCGCCGGCGAAATCATCCGTGAACCGCAGCGTCGTCGTCATATGCGTGCCACCACCACAAGCTCACCCTCCACGGGCAGCACGATCACCGTCTGCCCGGCCGCGAGGGAGATCGTCGGCGACCCGGGCAGCCGGGCCGGCACCGCTTTCGTCGCGGCCGGGGTGAGCACCGTCAACGGGCTGACGGTTGCGACAGTTGCGCGCATCACACGACCTCCCACTCCATGGAGAACGGGCCCGTATCGGGCATCGACCAGGAGCGGCCGCGCACCCGGCTCACACCGCCGGCGTCGATCCACTCGGCGATGTCGTCATGCCACAGCGCCAGGAAATCGCCGATCTTCGCCTTGATCACCGTGGTGCCGCGCATCTGCTTCAACGCCAGCTCGTCGCCGTGCAGCACCAAAGAGGCGTAATCCCAGGCGTCCAGGGCGACCGGCGGGGCCGGCACCACACCCAGGTACAGCTGCGACGACGGGCCCACATCCAGGTTGTCCTTGATGTACAGGGTGGAGCCGGCGACCGGCGGGCCGTAGAGGCCCCGCGAGTAGAAGAACCACCGGTTCGGGGCGCCCCACACATCCGTCGAGGTTGCATATTCCGGCTCGACGATGCCCTGCGCCGTGTCGCCCATCGTGAACGTCCACTCGATCTCCCGGGCCGTCACATCGGCCAGCTTCCGAGAGCGCAGCCGGCCGTCCCAATCCGCCCACAGCGGCTCGTGCGCGATCATGCCCAGCAGCTCGTTGGCCACTTTCAACCACGACGCGGGCTGATCCCCGGAGGCGCCCCGGATCGGGAACAGCGGCCACGACCTCGCGGCCGGCAGCGTCGCCGCCGCCGAATCCGCGTCGATCAACACCGGGGCGCCCACCCCAGAAGCAGCGATCACCGCGTTCACCGCATCGACGATCTTCGTTCCGGCCGGGATCGTGTAGGCGTCACCCACCAGGCGCTGCAGCAGCGACAGCACATCCTTACCCGCCGCGTCGAACGTCACCAGGTCCACCCCGGACGGCTCGTCCGGCTTGTCGATCACATACACGCCCAGGTTCCAGCGGGTCGTGATGCCCGCCGCGGTCAGCAGCGCGTAGACGCGGACCCGGTCCACACCCCAGCGCAGCCGCCGCGAGATCCGCAGCCGCACCGCGCCATGCACATCGACCGTCATATTCCGCGACACCGTCAGCGACTCGACATCATCGGAGATGTCCTCGATCACCGTCAGATCCGGGCGCACCAGCTCCACACCGAACCGGATCGAGGTGCCGTCCGTGAGCAGCTGCCTGCGCACCGCGGCAGCGTCGTAGCCGTCGCGGGCCAGCGGCTGCATCAGACCGCCTCCGAATGCGAGACCTCGAGCACGGTGAAGCTGATCCTCCACCGGTCATTCATGGCGTACGGCTCCTCGGACACCGTCGTGTAGGCGCCGAACATGCGGGCCCGGATGAACCGGCCCCGGAAACACAGATGCACCCCGACGTGGGCGTCGATCCAGTCCGCCTCCGCGGCGGTGGCCAGCGTGCAGTTCACCGTGAACGAGCGCTTCTTACCCGGGCGGCGGAAGATCCGAAGCCGCCCCGACTCCATCGCCCGCACATCCGCCGGCAGATCCACCGACTTCGGCACCTGATCCAACGTGGCCAGCTCGAGCCGGTCGGCCGGATCGTCCAGCGCGGTCATCCACAACGTGGGCAGCTTGAGGGTGGCGATCACCGCAGCGCCACCGTGCTGCCGCGCCGCTGCAGATCGGTGCGGGCGGCGTCCCACTCCACCAGCTCCACCCGGGCGGTACGCGCCATAGCGTCGGTGATCTCGCCGTCCCCGGCCAGGATCACCTTCGCGATGTACGCGGTCGGAGCGCTCGTGCTCGCCGCGCTGGCCTGTCCGACGTTGATGCCGCCGGGGCCGCCGGTGAGGATGCCGCGCATGCCCGCTATCGCGTCCTGGAGCGCCGGCGACCGGCGGCGCATGCCGGCGATCACCCCGTCCACGACCGGCACGCCGACCTCGCGGTTCATCACCCCGGACGGCGAGTTGATATCCAGCGTCTTCTTGAACGCCGCGGTCATCGACTTGCCGAGCTCCTCCATCTTCGAGACCAGCGCCGCCTTGCGGGAGTCAAGGCCGGCGATCACCCCGTCCGCCGCCGAGACGCCTTGCCGCTTCATCTCGTCGGCGGTCAGGATCTCCACACCGCCGGACAGGTTCGCGATCGTGTCCTGTAGCTGCTGCTGCTCCGAGATCAGACCATCGACCACTGCCTGCGCGGCGTTGATCCCCGACCGGTACATCCACTCCGCAGACAGCGAGCCCATCTTCGTGCCCGTGCCGAACACCGCCGACTGCAGCGCGTTGATCTTCCGCAGCTCCGCGTCGGTCGCCGACGCCAGCGACGACGCCTGCGCGGCCGCGGCCGGGCCGGCGTCCATCATCTGCTGCCAGGTCGCCTGATTCAGACCGGAGGTGCGCAGCTTCTCCATGTCCTTCGAGAACTGCTCCTCGACGCGCAGCCGGTCCTCGAGCTGATTGATGATGCCCTCGGCGGACACCGCCATGCCCCAGCCGTCCGTGCCCTGCACCGAGGTCACCGACGCGAACTTCACCCAGGTCTGCGTCACCGCATCGACCCGCTGCCGGTACTGCTCCATCACGGCGTTGAGCGCCGACTGGGCCTGCTCCAGCTCCTTCGTCACCTCGGTACGGCGGGTCATCGCCGTCGCCAGATACGTCTCCAGCGCCCCGACCCGGGACAGCGTCGCCGACGAAGCGCCCGCCGCCCGCATGTCCTTCTCCAGCTGCTGCATCTCGCGGTGCATCGCATCCACACTGTCGGTGAGCGACGCCTCGAAATTGTCGATATCCGCGGTGAGGATCTTCAACCGCAACGATCCGAGCTGCCGCTGCGCCTCCGCCCCGAGATCGGCCAGCTCCTTGCGCAGCGCGTCCGCCTTCCGCGGATCCAGACCGTGCGCGAGCGCGTTCTCCAGAGAGCGCTGCGACCGGGCCAGCTGCGACTCGACCCCACGAATGCCGAACTCCGCGACGTCGAACGGCTTCTGCACCGACTTACCGATCCGGTCGAAGGTGCCCTCCACCGTGCGGGCCAGGGCCTCCTGCCGGGTCTGCTCCCGCCGCGCCGCATCATCCGCGCTCTTCTGCGCGTCCTTCTGCGCCTTCTCGGCGGCCTTCTGCGCCGCCGACTTCCCGCCGCCCGACCCGCCGCCCGACCCGCCGCTCGACGTGGACGCAGACGGGGTCACACCCAACGCGATCTTGTTGAACGCCGAGTCCGCCAACGCCGCCCACTCTGACGCCGACTGGCGCGCCATCCGCGGATCCTGCAGCTGCTCCATCAACGACAGCACCCGGGCCAGCACCGGGGTCGCGTTGTCCACCGCGTTCAGGCTGAACGTCTTGTCATCGATCCGGATGCCCTGGATGAACCCCAGCTTGTCCGCGATCGCCTCAGCCGCCGGCACCGACATGCCCATGATCGTGGTGGCCATGGCCACGAACCCGGCGCGCTGCTGATCGGCCGCCGCCCGCGCCGCCGCGACCGCGCCCTCCAGATCGCCAGTGGCCGCGACATGACGGTAGGTGGCCTCCACAGCCGACAGGGCATCATCCCGGTACTGGCCCATCGATGCGGCCAGGTCCCGGCCCGCCGCCGAGGTGAGATCCAGATCGCCCGCCGTGTCGAACAGGGCCTCGCCCGACTTCCGCGACGCCTCCTCGGCGTCACGCATCCCGTCCGCCAGATCCTGCGCCGACGCGTACACATCCGAAACCGCCTGCGAGAACGCCACATCCACGCCCTGCGCCTCGAGAGCCGCCTGCGTGAACGACTTCACCGCGACCGTCGTCTTATCCCACTCCGCGGCCAGAGCCGACGCCCCGGAGCGCTCCTCGTCCTGCCACTGCGCCAGCTGAGACGCGTTCGCCGCCGCCAGCTCAGCCGCCGACGTCCGCTCCACCAGCGCCGCCCGCGCACCGTCCTGCGCATCCCGATACGTGCCCGCGGCGATCGCCGCCTGCACAGTCGAGGCCGCGTTCGCGCCGGTAGCTTCCGCGAGCGTCTTCTGCGAGTCCGACAGATTCGATGACGTGTTCTGCAATGCGTGCATCAACTCGTCGGTCTGCGAAATCGTAGAATTAGTGCCGTTGAACTGCGCGACGACGCTTTCGATTGGACCGCTGCTCAGTGCGGCGGTGCGGTCTTTGAACGCACCGAGCTTGCTCAGAACCGCGTCGAGTTCAGGCCCGCCGGCCTTCACAGCCGACACCATCTCGGTCACGCTCACACCGGCCTGCGTGAACGTGTCCCGGTACTTCGCCAGACTCGCAGCAATTGACGCATCCGAGTTCGCGATCAGCAAGCCGGTATTCTGATCGACCAGCGTGTTGACATCCAGGAGCATTGCGTGCTGCCTATCCCAGGCCGCCGTGAGCTGGTCTACCGCAACAATCGCCGCACCCAAGGCCGCGCCGCGAGACAGTACCCCAGTCAGGCCGCTCAGCCGCGTCTGCGCTGTGGCAGCGGCAGCCCCCATCTGGGAAAGCTCCACGCCCTGGGCGGCCGCGAGGCCGCGCTGCAGCGTCATCTCGTCACGGAACCCGCGCGCCGAGGACGCCAATGACTCGAAGACGCGCGATTGCTGGAACAGCTTGAACCCGGCCAAGGCCGCGACGGCCACCTTCACCGGACCCGGGATCGCATCCACGACGTCGATGACAACGCCGAGCGCGTCAGCGAGAGCGCCGAGGATCGGCACGAGATCCTCAGCGGCGAAGTTCGTCAGATCCGTCACGATCGGCAGCAACTTCTCACCGATCTCTGCCTGCGCATTCTGGAATTGAGCCGTGGCCGACTGCTGCGCGTTCGCCAGCTGGTCGATGTTCTTCACGAAGTCACCCGACGCCCGGGCGCCATCCTGATGGATGATCGCAAGGGTCGCGGCGGCCTTCTCCTGAGCGGTGAGAGCCGAGGCGTTGGTCTTGCCGCTTTCTGCCATCGCCTCCTGCTGCACACGGGCGGCGGAGATGTTCGGGATCACCTTCTGCAGCGCGTCGTACTCGCCGCGCATCGCGCCCGCGATGCGCTCGAGCACATCACCGGTCGTCAGGTTGTTGAAGCTCCCGAGGTCACCGGCGAGCTGCACGACGTCCTTCGACATGTCAACGACCCGGGCGCCAGTGAAGCCGATCTGCGCGAACATGTCACCGAAGGACGAACTCGCCTCGAGAGCGGCCTGCTCCGAGAGCCCCACCGACTTGTACGCGGTTTTGGCCCACGCATCCATCTCGGCGGCGCTTTCGTCGAAGATGACGCCAGACTTACCGACCGACTGCTGCAGATCCGACGCCTGCTGAACCGAGTCCTTCACGAACTTGCCGAACCCGATCGCCGCGAGGGCGCCGGCGGCCATCTGCGCGCCCTTCTGGAACGCCTTGCCCATACGGTCGCCGGACCGCTCCATGTCGCCGGCGAGATCGGTCGCCGAGCGGCCGACTTTGTCGAACACCGGGGAGGCCTTATCGACACCAAAGATGGTCGCCTGCAACGACTTTGTAGCCACAGCTCACCTCCAGATCATCGGGACGGGTTCTTGCCGTAGGCGTCGGCGGCGTAGGCCAGGGCGTGGAAATCGTCCACCGCCATCTCCCACACGTTCATCGGGGTCAGACCCCCGTACAGGTGCAGCAGTGTCGGCAGCCGGGACAGGACAGCTAGTCGGATGTCTGCGAGGAGGGGCCAGCGATCCCCGGCGCCGGCGGCTGCTGCGGGGTGCCGCCGACGGTTGCCGGGCCGCCATCCGCCGGCGGCAGCGTAGGGTCCGCCGCGTCGTCCTCGCCGGGCCGGGCGTCACCCGGGTCAGGCTCCACGCCGAGCCCCTCGAACGGGAAATCCGCGGCCTGCTCCACAGTGAGGACCGAGCCGTCCGGGGCGCGGTCGCCGGCGCGATGCCGGGCCATCCACACCAGCGCCCGGTAGGCCTCCATCAGATCCAGGCTCCGCGACATCGCCACCAGCACCTTGTCATTCGGGATGCCGATCAGCCGGTCCAGCATGCCCAGCCCGGTGTAGACGCGCGCCAGGTCCATGCCGGTGACCCGCTTGAGCTCGATGGTCTCGTTCAAAGTCACCCGGGACAGATCCAGCACCCCGTCCAGCTCGTACGCCCGGTCCGCGCCGCCCTCACCGGTCGGCAGGATCAGCCTCATCTCGTCGCCTCCATCGCCTTATACGCGTCCTCGAGCGCTGACCACACGGCCTCGACCATTTCGTCCTCGTGCCGCTTGATCACCGACCCGAAGAACGGCCGGCCCGTCTGCACCACCCACGTGTCCGCCCCGAACACGCGGTGCCGGAATGACACCTTGTTCTGCAGCCGCAACATCGGCTTGTGACCCTCCGGGATCTTCGCCGCGGTGCCCCGGATCCGCACACCCTGCTGCCGCGTACCGGTGGCCACCGCCGTCGACAAACCCGCCGCGATACCGGCCCGCACACCGGTGCGGCCGCGGCCCGGCCCCGAGGCGACGACCCGTTTCATGTCGTCGATCGTCTCGGCGCCGGCCTGCCGCAGCCGCCGCCGCGTCGCCGTCGCCAGCGACGGCTCGAACGTCTTCATCGCGGCCATGAAGCCGCGGAACATGGCCGGGTCGAACTCGACCCGGAAGTCCGACTCGGCCACGCCCGTCATGCCGCCGCGACGGTGTTCTGCAGCAGCGCGTACGCGAACAGGTCCGCGTCGTCCTCGTACGCCGTGAACGAGAACTGCTGCGTGATCAACTCGCCCTTGTTCGAATTGGGCAGGTTCGAGTCCAGCGCGATCTTCGGCAGCACCAGCTGCAGCGCCTCATCCGTGCCGCCGGCGACCTCGAGGAGCAGCGCCAGCCCGGTGCCCGCCAGGGACGCGTCCCGCAGCGTCACCGCGTCGAACTCGGCGGTGAACTGGCCGGTGATCTTCCGCCGGCCGTACGGCGGCGCCGACAGGCGGGTGCCGCCCGACCCGAACACCGGCACGTTGTCCGGCAGGCCGTTGTCCAGCGTGATCGTCAGATCCCGCACGTTCGACGCCGCGGTGCCCCCAGTGGCCTTCGCCGTCGTCGTGGGCGGCACCACGGTGCCGCCGATCGCCAGCGACGCCGAGAAGAACGTCAGCAGCGTCGAATCGGCCGTGTAGGCGGGGGTGACGAACGCCGGCGCGGTGTCCATGTCCTTGCCCACCCACGACGAGGTGAGCTTCACGAACTCGCCGTTCGACGCGTCGAGCTTCAACTGGTTGCACATCATGCCCGTGAAGGTGTGCGACGCGATCGTGGCCGCGGACGAGCCGATCGGCACACCCATCTGGATCGTGTACGACGGCGGCAGCCCGCCTGCCGCGCACGTCGCCAGATGGAAGTACGGGCCCGGCGCGGACCCGCCCGTTTCGATCGCGCCGAACGCCGCCTCCAGGAGGATGCGGGTATCGACCGAGTCCGCCTCCAGCTCGATGTCACCCGACACGGTCAGGCTGCCCGGCACCCGGCCGGAAAAGCCCGGCCCGACCCGGCCTACCTTCATGCCCTCCGACTGCAGATAGTTGATCTGCTTCTGCAGCGGCGCCGCGGTGAACACCAGGTGCCGATCTACGGTCACGGCGGTGCCGTAGACCGTTTCCTTCTTGATGCCGATCGAGCAATCCGATGGCGCGAATGTCGTCATTGCTTCCCCTTCTTTCCGGTCTTGGTCGCCGACTGGTCGGCCGGCGGATCAGCCGCGGCGTCACCGTCGGATGTCGCCGGCGGATCCGCCGGCACCTGCTGAAAGTTCGGGTTGCTCGAAAGCCAGCCCGCCTCGACGTCGCTGACCTCGACCGTGGCCCCGGCCGGGAACACCCGGCCCGCCACATCCAGGGCACGCCCCGACACATTGCGCATCAACATTTCGCGACTCCTAGTTCCTCACACGGTTTTTCGCTTCGAAAGTGGCCAGCACCTCAACAGTGCGTCCCTGCCCGGTGTCATCCGAGAACGGCGCCGAATCCAGCTCGTGCCCGGTCAAAAGGCAGCTCTGCACCAGGCCGCCGAGCGTCTGATCCACCATGCGGGTGTGATGCTCGACCGCGTCCAGCAGCTCGTAGGCGCGGGCCGACGCGATCTCCTCCTGCTCCTGACCACCCGGCCGGAACACCGAGATCAACACCTCAACCGTGATCGTCTCGACGCGTTGCCGCTGCGGGCCCATCGGGCCCGGCTCCAGGCCCACCACCACCCGGCCCACCGAGACGATGTCCGCCGAGGTCTGGGGCCACGGATAGCCCACCTCGACCTGCACCGCGGTGTCAGCGATCGCCGTGACCATCATCGACTTGAACGCCGTACGGACCGCGCCGGCCGCGGTGGCCATCAGGCGAACCCCGGCAACCGCGGCGTGGCCTGCAGCAGCTCCGCCACGGCGTTCGGCACCGCGAACCCGGCCGGCGTGTACACCACGTCGCCGCCGCCCTGATCGAACCGCGGCCGCGGCCCCTGCCGGGTGCGCCACAGATGCGCGAAAAGCATTGACGCGGCCAGCTTCTGATTCCCCGGCACGGCGGTCACACCCACCGTCACCGTCGCCACGATGTTGCGGCGGCCGGGCAGCCATGCCCGCGGCCACGTCGAGGAGCCGCGGTAGATGATGCCCAGCTCGCCCGCCGGCACAAAGTCGCCCGCCGACAGGGTCGCGCCGGACTCGACGATCGACACCACCGCGGCGAACGGCCACGGCAACAGGATCGCCTCGCGCCCACCATCGGCCGTCTTAGACCGATCGAGCTGCGCCACCGGGCGCGACAGGTCCTCGATCACCGGCACCACCGCGTCGATGTAGCGCTGAACCAGCTCGTCGTTGGCCAGCTCACCGACAGACGTGCCCGCCGATGCTGCCGCCTCACGTGCCTCCGTGAGCGACAGCAGCACCGGCGTTGGCGTCGTCATCGTCAGTCGCCGGCCGTGCCGTCACCGGCGCCGTCAGAGCCGTCGTCAGCCCCGCCGGCGTCGTCGCCCGCGGGCGTGTCGGCCGGCGCGGCGGCGCCCTTGCCGCCCTTGCCGCCCTTGCCCTTGGCCGCGCGCGTGGCCTTGCTCACATCGAGCAACGCCTCGGTGCGCTTGATCTCCGCCTGCACCTCCGCGAGGCGGTCCTTGCGGCCGGCGTCCTTGTAGGCCTGCGCCTCGCGCTGCAGCCCCTCGAGGTACTCGGCTTGGGTCTTGCGTGCCGCGGCCGCGGCCGCGCTTTCGGTGTTCGACATAGAAACCTCCAGTTGTCGATGAATGGGGAGCGGGGGAGCGGCCCCCGGGCGCGACCGTCACGAGTCGCGCCCGGGAACCACGAACGGTCAGCCGAAGGTCGGCGTGACCAAACCGGTGCCGGTGATCTTGCGGTGCACGGCCTTCGACGAGTCCTGCACCCGATCGAAGATCGCCGCGAAATACCCGTAGAGCACCAGGTCCACGCCGAGCTTCTTTGCCTGCGTCTGCTCCGCGCGGATGAACATCGGCGCCTTCGGGTCCTCCCACAGGTGCGCCTCCTGCCGGGCCACCAGGTACACCTCGTCCTGGTTGGTGCCCGTGCCGAGGTTGGTCACCACATGGTTATCGGTGACCACGGCGCCGCCGTCGGGCAGATGCCCGCGCACCCCCGCCGGGTAGGCGGCGGCCGCGTCCGTGCCCGCCGCCTGCCCGGGCACGCCCTGGTTGATGAACGGCCACGCCGTGGTGGTCTGAGCCTTGAGCCATGCCCAGCGACGCCCGTGCATCAGGGTGAGGAGGTCGCCCTCGTCGAGATCCAGCAGCGCGGACTCCACACCGGATGCCGCCTCCTGCACCTTCGAGTACAGCTTCGCAGCCGTCGGCGCCGCCTCCGTCCACGTCGCCACCGTCGCCACCGCCGCCAGGCCCCACGTCGCCGAGTTGAGGAGCTTGTCGTCCAGCTTCGAGTTGTACGACTTCATCAGGTCCTCGAAGACGATGTCCTCGGTGCCGAGGGAACGCTCCACCGCCTGACGCGAGATCGTCTGTGCGCCGGCGTTCGTGCGCACCGACACCGAGATCATCTCGTCGTCGTAGTCGGTCTCGGACACCGCCGACAGCTCCGACGTCTGCTCGTCGGCCGACGTCGAGGTGGTCTGCCGCGGGATGTAGACGGTCATGCCGGTGGCCGGCAGGTCGTGGTGCCGGCACTGGTCGGCGAACTTCCGGCCCGCCTGAGCCTTCGGCGCGTACAGATCGACCAGGTACTGCGGCACGACCAGGCCGGGCGCGCCCGATGTGGTCACACCCGTGGCCGCCCGCACCAGCTGGTCGCCGCGCAGGGACCGCTCTTCCCGCTCGTGCTGGTAGAGCCGCTCGCGTGCCTGCCGGTTGCCCAGGAAATCGGCCGCCACGTCGGACAGGAACCGAACGCCCTTCGGGTCGGACTGCTCCGTGTAGGTGCGGGCCTCCGACACCACGACAGCGCCGCCTCGGGGCAGGACCTCACGGGTCTGCTGCTGGGCCGCCTCGTCGGCGCGCTGCGCCGCTTCCTCGGTCTCCATCGGCGCCAGACGCGCGTCCAGGGCGGCGATCTCGCCGTCGAGGCGGGCCCGCTCGGTGTTCGCCGCCTCGGAGCGCTCCGACTCGGCCTCGGTCGGGTTACGCTGTCCGTCCGCGTCGCAGGCCGCCAGCACCTCCCGGATGATCGTTGACTGCGCGGCACGCTGGGTCACCAGCGCCGCACGCTCGGCGCGCAGCCGCGCCAGCACCTCTTCGAACTTCATGGCATTTCCCTTCTGAGTGGATGATCGGATTGCGCCGGACATACAGACGGGTCGCCGGCCCGGGCCTTGGCGCGGGGCGGACGGACGCGAATCGTCGCGGCAGGGGATCGGTCAGAGTGCGTGCGCCAGCAACTGCAGGCGACGGCGCCGGCCGAAGTCTTCCGGCGCCGCACGCAGCGCCGCCGAGGTGTAGGGGTTCGCGCCGTAGCCGACGATCGCCACATCGCCGCGATGCAGATCGACCTCGTCGATGCGGTACTCCGTGTAGTCCGGGGACCACTGGCCGCGCACGATGCGGAACGCGAACGACATCTCGTCGTACAGGCCGGCGCGGAGCTTCGGCGCCGCGTAGGCGACATCCGCGTCGGCCGGGTCGAGATCCGGGGCCAGCACATGCAGGCCCTCGTCGATCTCCTCGAGCTGCAGCGTGCCAGTCAACGTGCGGGCGATCCGCCGCATCTGGTCATGCCCCAGGACCAGGGGAACGTCAAGATCTACCCGGGCCAGGGTGCGCGCGAACGCCCCGGCGGAGATGATCTCCGTGTACGGGCCGAAGAAATCCCACATCTCGTAGCCGCGTTCCGTCGCCGACGCGATCCCGTCGAACGTCAGATGCCCATCAGTGGCCGCCTCGCGCAGCTCCACGCTCGCCAGGTGCGCCGACGCCCGGGCCAGCGACCCGGCCGGCTCCGCCATGCGACGCTGCCGCGGCCGATCCGCCCGCTGCGCAGTCTCCGCGCTCCGCAGCTGCGCGGCCTCCGAAATCGTCCTCACGCTCACGATGTACCTCCCGGCTCGAATGACGGACCCGGCAGCGCCAGGGACGCGCCGAACTGCTCATTGACGATCTGCCGCGCCTCGTCCGACGTGATGACCTTGCCGACAGACAGGTAGATCTGCTGCAGCGCCCGGGCAAGATCGGCCTGCGCCGGCGCCGGCGACAGGCGATCGAACTCCGCCAGCTGCGCCTCGGTCAGCGGCGGCAGATTCCACAGGTCACGAATCTCGGACGGGGCGCGCAGCCGATCCCGCACCTGCTGGCCGAACATCGCCGACACCGTCTGCGGGTCCATCCGCAGCAGCGCATCCGAGTTCAGCTTCACGTACTGCGGATCACGGATCATGCCGTGCGTCAGCGCCTCTTCACGCCGGGCGATCGCGGGCCCGAAGTTCATGATCAGGAACTGCAGGTTCCGTTGCACGATGTTCGCGTACGTCACCGACGAGCCGCCCGACACCATGGCGTCGATCAGGTCCGCCGGGCAGCTCATGTACCGGGCGATGTCCGGCAGGGTCGCCTGCTGCGCCGCCAGGAACTGCGTGTCCGCCTTCTGCGCGGTCATCGGCGAGAACTCCCACGCCTTACCCGCCACCCAGATATCGCCGCCGGACACCGCAGCCCGATACGACTCCTTCGCGTCCAGCGCCTCGGCACGGGTCAGGTCCTTGGAGTTGTTCCGCAAGATCCCGGACGGCACCGCCGAGTTCGTGTACCAGCCGACCGTGAACTCCTGCGCCGACGTTGCCTGCGAGATCGCCAGAGCCGCATACGCGATCGGAGACAGCCCAACGGCCAAACCGGCCACCGTGTACTGCTTCTCGTGCCAGATCTCATCACGGTTGTACTTCGTGCCGCCGTACCAGTAGGTCACGACACGGTCCTTGTCCTGGCGAACCGTCACGTCCCGCGCCGGGATCAGATCCACCCGCGCCGGCCGGTTCGCGGCGTCCCGCGCGGTGATGATGCCGAACGTGTTCCCGAACGTGTCGAGGTCCTGCTGCGTCGAGTACATCCACTCCATGTAGCGCACGTCCGAGCCGCCCGGCTCGGTCAAAACCTTCGGCCGCGGCCGCTCGTACTGCACGCCGTTAACCCGCACGAACACGTCGAGCGGCAGCGTCGAGAGAAGATCGGCGCGCAGCCGTGTGCACGCCCACACTGCCGAGTTCCGGCGCGCGTCCTCCACGGTCGGCGCGGGGATCGACAGGCGAGATGTGCGCGGCGGGATCAGCTGCGACTTGGCGTCACGCCGCTCGCGTGCGAACAGAAGGCTCACCGGCGGCGACCGCCCCGGCGCGCCAGCGCCCACGACACCGCCAGCAACGCCGCCCCCAGAACGACGAGACCGAGACGCCAGTCCACGACCGCGGCCGCCGCCACGATCGCAGCCAGCCCGGCCGATTCGAGAATCGTTGTAATGACGTCCATTCCGCCTCCGATCAGAAGTAGAAGTCCGGCTCGGCGTCGTCGCCGTCGCTGCCCAGGCCCCAGCGGGCGCCGGTCACCGATACCAGCGGGCAGATGTCGGTGTCGCCGCGGCGGTTCCACGTCCACCCGGTGTCCGTCTCGCGCTTCGTGGCTCCCGCCACCGCGATGTTCAGAGCCGCCTGGTCGATGTGGCGCACCCGCTCCGGCACCCGGTCGTACAGCTGAGCGCACGCCGTGCGCATGTCACCGGACGACATCACCAAGCACTCGAGGCCCTCGTCCTCGAGGTCGGGCCGCAACTCCGCCGCGGCGCCGTTCGTCAGAATGATCGGCCCGGCCAGCGGCCGGGTCGCCTTCAACTGATGCAGCCGGCCCAGCAGAGCCGAGGTGCGGAACCGATCGTGGTAGACGACCTCGATGTGCTCCAGGCCGTCGGCGCGCAGCCCGGCCGCGCCAATCGCAGCACGCGACCGATCCGGGGTGAGGTCCACCGCCAGCCAGCGCGGCACGTCCGGCGGGATCACCGACGCCGGGTCAGCCGCGGCCATCCAGTCCTCCACGGCGATCACCTGCACAATCGACACACCGTCGCGCCACTGGTTGAGAAACGCCCTGCGGAACTCGTCCTCGTTGTCGTCCTTCATCCCATCCCACGTCGCTGCGACCGCATCGAGCGTGACGGTGTAACCGATCGCCGGCATGCATGCGAGCCAAGTCTTCGGGTCCGAAGGATCGGCGTCGTCCGGGGCAGACCACTCGAAGTAGGCCACCCTGCCGGGCTGCCCGTCGATCGACCTGGCGCGGCCGCGAGTCACCTTCGGCTTGAGGTAGGTACTGCGCCGGTTGCCGGCGGTGGACACGACCCACAGCTGCGGTTCCGGCCGCGTGATCATCGCCGGGCGGAACGCCTGCTCCTTCGTAGCGTCGACCTCGTACCAAGCCTCGTCCGTGAACGCGAGGTCCAGAGTCGCGCCGTGCCCGGCCGCATCATTGCCGGCGTCGATGCCGTACCGCGACCCGTTGGCCCAATACAGCGCCTCGGAGTCGTTCGAATAGCGGACGCCACGGATCAGCCGGCCGAACGGCGACTTCTGCAACGCCGGCACATGCTCGTCGGCCCACTTCGCTCGCGCCTTGCCGCGGGTCTGCGCCGTGTACACGATGTTCTGCGGACCGCCGAACCCGAACGCCCGATGCGTCGAAACACCAAGCTCCAACGTCGTCTTACCCGACTGGCGCGGCGTCAGGAGATCAATCTCCGAGTAGTACAGCCGGCCCGTGGCCGGGTCGATCTCGCCGGCCACGTCCGCGACCAGCTGCTGCCACGGCATGAACGGCGTACCGAGCGCGCCACCGGCCACCGCGATCTTCGGCCCGATCGTCTCCCGCGTGGGGTCCCGGCGCGTCGCGAACCGCGGCGGACACGCCAGCGCCGGCCTAGGCACGCTTCATGGCGGCGAGCAGCTGCGACAGCTCGTCGTCCGTCTTCGCAGACAGCTTCCGAATCTCCGACAGCGTCGCCACCAGCTGCCGGGCCGCCCCGGCCACCGACGTGCCGGCCGCCTCATCGATCTCCTGCGCCAGCGCCACGGCCACCGCGGCCAGAGGCGGCACACCCCGCGAACCCTCGTGCAACTCCAGCTCGGCGATAACCGCCGCCTCGACCTGCCCGGGTTCCTTGCCTGTCCCGCCTTCGGCCTCCGCTGTCGCATCCGCCGGCGGTTCCGTCACGCTTACGGGCGGTGTTGTCTCGCTCGCCGCCGTGCCTGTATCGGGCTCCATCGCGGCGGACGCGTCGCGCGCACGCTTCCGGGCACGCTCCTCGGCGCGCTGCGCGGACTTCGCACGGGTGCACTTCCGGCACCGACAGCCCTTCCGATACCCGCCCGGCGTGCCGTGGTGGATCTCGGACGCACGCCGCGAGACGGTGCGGCCGGCCGGCAATTCAGCATCGGTCACGTCGGCACCTCCTGAACACCCCTCAGACGGTGTGTTTCCGCAGGTGGTGGGTCCCAACTCGTACAGCCGTGGGGACAAAAAATTGGCAGACGCGGGGTGAAGCGTCCTCGCAGGTCACCAAAAAACCGCAGGTCACAGCGCTGCCGCGAGTGCGACTGCGAGTTGTCCCTACTGTTCTGTCACCAGTTCTCGGAGCGCACCAGGCGGCGCCTGGTCACGTTCGCCGACCGCGAGCTGTTGCACCCGAGATGCGCCGGCACCCAGTTCGACATGTCCCTCGGATCCGCGCCGACACCGACCTCGATGCGGTGATCCACGGTCGGCGACAGCCGGTGACGCACCAGGTCGAAGCGCAGCGCGCCGCCGCACCAGAAGCAATGCGTGAAGTTGCGCAGGAACTCGCGACGGTCACGCCGGTATTCGTAGGTCACCAGATCGGGGCGACGACCAGCCATGCCGACCACCCGCCGATCCCGGCCGGTCCTCCGCCTGTGGGCTGACGCCCGGCCTACAGCGCGCGCTGCCGAGGACGGCGCTGCGACCAGGAGACGGAGAACCGGTGGCCTGTACATCGGCCTACCCGGAAGATGCGAAACGCCCCGGTGATCACCGAGGCGTTCGGGAATTGGACCCACTCATTCCCACTAGATGGCAACTTACGCAGAATTGTCAAGGATGTCCAGCATCGCGCCGTGACACGCGCGGCGTGTCACGGCCGGGAGCGAACCCGAACGCTAGCGTCGCCGCGGTCGTGGAGCCGGCAGCACGCCGCCACGGCTGCGGACCACCACACCGGTGATGCTCACGCCACCGATCGACATCCGCCCGAACCTGGGCGGCATCGTCGTCCTCCACCTTGATCTGCGCGCCGCACGCGCATGTCTCCTCGAGCTTCACCGCCGGCGCTTCCGCTCCCGGGCCCGGGCCAGCTCGAGCACCTCGCCGAGACGCCACAGCGGTGACCCGTCCGGCCCGATACCGCGCTGCGCCAGCCGGCCGCGGCGCACCCAGCCGGCCCACACCTTGTCATTGATCACGTACCCGTACGAGATCGGCAGCGCGTCGAGGATGTCATCCCGGGTCGCCAGGCCCGCGGCCGCCTCGTCCAGCAGCGCCGCCCGCCGAGCCGGCGCATCCTCCACGACCCGCTCGCACTTCTGGCACAGCGCCGAGCCCGCGCCGCCCCGGGCGAACAGAGCGCCGCCGCACACCTCGCACTGCCCGGCATAGGCGACGGACGCCGACGGATCCAGCACACCGCGGCCGCGACGCACCGCCGCGGTGATGTCGTGCCGGATCCCGCGGGCCCGGGGATGCCGACGCACCCGGTCGAGCCGGGCCAGCAACCACGCCGCCATCGCCGCGAGCTGCGTCGCCTCACCGCCTCGATCGTCCGGCCAGCCGTCACCCTCGCCGAGATCCAACACCGCCAGCGCCAGCGCGGCCCGCAGACCGTCCAGCGCACGCCGAGCCGACGCGTCGAACAGCAGCGGGCCGGACGCTCCACGGCCGCCGTTGCCGGTGCCGGACTGGCCCAGGCGGGCGAGCTGATCCTCGAGCTGCGCCGCCAGGCCGGGCACCGCATCCTGCTCCCACGGCAACACCCCAGCCGCCGGCGCCCGGGGCACGAGCTGCTCCAGGGCCTCACGTAGATCCAGAGTGCAGGGCGGGCACAGCAGCGCATCACTGGACTTCTCACCACACCCGGGGCAGACACAGGCAGGCCTGACAACGCGACTCACGCTGATCTCCTGCGTCCACGGCGCCGTGAGCGGCGGCCGCCTGCCCGTGCCGTCCCGGCCTGTCCCGGCCCATCCCGGCCCGTACCTACCAGTCCAGACCTGTCCTGACCCGACCCGGGCCCGTCCCGACCCGACCCGGTAAATCTGGATCCTGCACCCCTCGGATCGACCGGAAATCTGTCGATCGGCGGCGCCGGCGTGGCCGGCGTCGCTGTGCGCGTTCCCCGGCCGGTGGCCGGGCCGCTGCTGTGTTCATCGCCTTCACCCGTGTGCGGGTGGTCGTGCGTGCGCGTTCCCCGGCTGGCTGCCGGGCCGCTGCTGTTCGCGTTCACCGACTGGCTGCCGGCCCGCTGATCCCGGGCGACCACAACAGTGATGCCCAGGTGTTTCGCGATGAACTCCGCCGACGCTGGTGAGTAGTGCGGCGGGGATGGGGGAGTGAGGAGGGGACGGTCCCAAGTCTCGGCGGCCTGCCGAGACGAGTTGCACGAGCGGCAGGCGACCACCAGGGTCTCCGCGGTCGCCTTCTGGTCCGTCTTCGTGACCGGGTTCAGATGGTCATAGGTGCCTGATCGGGCGCTCTTGCGGTCGCCCGGGCCCCACCAAGTGACCACGCCGCACCAGCGGCACTGGTCGCCGTCACGCATGCGCACGACGGCGGTCACCAGCGGGTTGGTGTTGTCGTTCTTGCGCTGCCTCTCCGCGGCGATCTCCGCCGCCAGACGCATGTGCATGAACTCCGGGTCGGCGATCAGCTCCAGGTGTGTGAAGCCGCCGATGTCCTTCTCGCCGACGATCAGGCCGGTGGTCTTCCCGATCCTGATCAGCTCCGTGGTGCGGGCGCCGCCCATCAGGCTCGCCGTGCCGGGGTCCACCAGGTAGTCGGTGGTGAACGCGGCCGACTGCAGCATGCAGCGAGCCAGCCAACCGAAGAGCTCGTTCACCGTGCGGTCGTCGCCCAGCACCAGCGCCTTCATGACGGCGGGGTACAGGGCGGCGTTATCGCCGGTCTTCAGCCACGGCACGGACAGTGAGCCTTTCGATCAGGAGGCGGCAGAGACGGCGGGCGGGCCTACGGCGGCCGGTCCACCCGATCGCCCGGCCACGGGATGACGGGCGCCACGGCCGCGCGCTTCAGCACCGGGATCACGCGCTCGCCGAGCGCCAGTCGCTCGACGTACATGCCGCGGCGCGCCGCGTACTCCGTCGCCTCGTCACGCGCGGCGAACAGCACCAGCCGGCTACGCTCGCGCGCACCTTCCCGGAACCCTGAGTGCGCCGCCCAGACGGCCACCGGCGCTTCCGGCTCGTCATCACCGACCCTCGCTCGCCACGCCTCGGCGAGCGCGTCCACGGCGCGCACAGCGCCGATACCAGCCAGCGCGGCCACGATCCACGCCGCGGCCCTCACTGGTTACGCTCCCGAAAATCGGGCCACACCATGAGCGCCGCCTCGGAGACGATCGTGGCGGCCCGGGAGGCGCCCAGCGCCTCGCGCTGCTCCTGCGTCGGCTCGCCGAACTTGCGCCAGCCGAGGGTGTCGCGCACCTCGTCGATCGCGACCAGCACGGCACGCACCGCGTCCTCCACGTCGCCGGCCGCGTCGGCCTGGCGCAGCGCGCCGGCGAGTGACGTGTCTGCGGGCAGTGGTCATCGTCATCACCAAACACCCCGCGCGGAGTGACCGTCGGTCGGGTCGAAGGCCGTCGCCCACATGATGGCGATGCGAAGGCCCCCGTCCGGATCGGCTCCGAGCATGCGCATGCGCGTCGCATATCTGTCGTACTTGGCTGCGCGCTCGAACGCATCACGGTCGATCAGAATGAGGAGCCGCGGCTGCAACCAATTGCGTATCCGCCGAATCACCGAGGATCGCCGCCGTTCGCCAGTTCCAGCAGCACGTCGGCGTGGCAGGGCATGTCGAGATCGCACCAGCAGGCCAAGTCACGGCCAGCGAGCTCGGTGCGGATCCGATCCAGCAATGGATAGGTCCACTTGGCGCGGCCACGATGGCCGTCGGCGTACCGCCAGTTCGGGTACTCCAGATAGCCGCGCCGCGCCAGCACCTCGAAGTCCCGGACGACTAGTGTCGCTACCTGCCGCTCATCCAGCGACGGATACTGCCCGGCGACGTCGGACAGCGAGATCGGGTTGCCGTACAGCGTGCGCCGGTCCACGATCACGGCGTCGGGATGCTCGGCGCGCCACGGCTGGGTGCGCGTCATCTGAATGCGTTGAGGCATCACGCGTCACCGCCAGTCCTTGGCCGGCGGCGTCGGGATTGTCACCGATCGTCGATGCCGCGCGCGCCACGGGGTGCGCACGGGATCCGGCGCAGGCTCGTAGATGATCACGGGCTTGCGCGCCTCGGCCGCCGCGCGATCGATCGCCTCAATCACGCCGCCGACTGTCACGCCGCGTATGAGCACGGTCTGTCCGGACCGCAGGAACACGGCGATGTGGTCCTCGTGGTGCTGTTGCACGGCGGCGATGTCGGCCGGGGCCACCCATGCGCTTCCGATGCGGATCACAGGGGCACCTCCGCGTCGCGGAGCCGGCACCAGTGCGCTGGTGCGCGGGTGAGGACCTCGCGGGACTCCCGGTTACAGCACGGCTCGCCGATGGGGGCGTGGCAGTACTCGCAGGGCACCGAGGTGGCCAGGAGTCGCTGTTCTCTCATCTCCGCCCGGATCCGGCCCGGGCCCACCGCGTAGACGGTCATGACGCGGCCCGGTGCAGCTTGACGTGATCGAACGCCGCGGCGATAGCCGCCGGCCACAGGTCGAAGGACGACACGTCCCGGTCGCACGCGGTGCAGATGACGGCCCAGTCGCCGATGTCTCGGCGGACCTCGACGTGTCCGGCGGCGCGTATGCGGCGGCGCCGGGCGCGGGCCCGCCAGATCGCCTGCTGCCTTTTCATCGCCGCCCGGCACGGGTCGCAGATCGGTTCGCCGCGCCGCTTGTGCCGGTTGAACCCGGTGTAGGTGCCGCACTCCGCCCGGGAGCGCCGTTTCAACACAGTCGGCCGCGGCGGCGCCGGCGGCGCTGCCGGCGTGACGGTCGCCCGGGTGGGTTGGGCCGTCCGGGCCGGCGGGGACGCCGGGACGGGCAGCAGCTTGAGCCGGCCCTCGGCGAGATCGTCGAGGACCCGCTCCACCCGGGACACCCCGACGCCGAGCCGGGCCGCGACGTCGATCGCGTCCAGGCCCACGTCCAGCAGCCGCGCGATCGCGGCCGTCGTCTCAGTCCTCGTCGGTGTCATCGCCCGGCCCGTCGTCATCGTCCGGCTCCTCGCCGTCTTCGTCGTCGTCCTCGTCCTCGTCTTCGTCGTCGTCTTCGTCGTCGCCGTCGTCGCCGGCGGCGCGCTCGGCGAGCTCGGCACGCACCTGCGCGATCCACTCCTGCTCCACCTCGGAGAGGCTGTAGCCGAGGGACGCGAGGTGCTCGAGGTAGGCGACCGCGATCGCCGAGCCGGCGCCGCGGATGATGCGGATCTCGATCCGGGCGGCGCACGACGCCCACAGGATCGCCGTGTGCCGGGTCGGCGGCTGCGCCCACACAAACTCGCGCACCGCCTGCGCCGACGGCTCGACGGTCAGGCCCAGGATCGGGGCGAGCTGCTGGCAGTCGTCCCAGTACGGTTCCGCGACCGACCGGTACGACTCCGCGTCCCGGCGGGCCGCCCGGGCCAGCGCCCACTCGAGGACCTCCCGCGGCTGGTCCTTCCGCGCCACCACGCTGCGCAGGAACTCAACGCGCACCTGCCGGGCGGTCGCCCACCGGGCGGCGAACTCATCCTCGGCGGCCTGCTCCGCCTCGCGCGCCGCGATATCCTCCGCGGACATGTCCGGGTCGGTGCCGATCGTGTTCACGTGCCCGTTGGCTTCCCAGTCGAGGCACACGTATTTCTTCTCGACCTTCGGCTCGGAGCTGTACCGGTTCACCGACAGGTACACGGCGTCGCCCGGGCAGCGGCGGTGCGTCAGCGCGGTGATCTTCTTCCCCTGCGGGGAGCGCAGGTCCTCCAGCAGCGCCGGCCGCTCCGTCGAGTCCCATCTCGAGGTGCGCGGCCTCTTTGTCGTCACGGTGAGCCCGGCGTCTTTCGCCTCCTGGCGGGCGGCGGCCATCACCTCGGCGGTCTTGCGTTCGCGGCGCAGATCCGCGACCTCGTACTCCGTGTGGCCGTTCGTCGTGGCGGCCAGGAGCCGCTTCACCGCGCCGGCGTCGTCCTGGAACTCGACCAGCGCGGCCAGGTCCTCGAGCGTCGCTTCACGCTCGTACGCCTTCTCGGCGAGATCAGTGCGCAGCGTCGCCGCGGCGCGGGCCATCTCGACCCGCTGCACCGGGCGTGCCGTGGCCCGGGCGACCGCCTCCACGTCGATACCGAGATCGAGCATGATCTGCGTCGCCCGCACCTCCTCGGCGACCGTGAACCCGTCACGCACCAGACCGGTCACGGCCATGGTCTGCGCCGTCTGTCGGGCGGAGGCAAGATCCGGGCGCACAATGCACGGCAACACGGCGCCGGCGCGGGTCGCCGCGGCCTGCCGCCGGTTCCCGTCGATCGCCACATGCGTCACACCCGCCGGGAAGGTGTGCCCCTCCACGGTCTCGACCGGGACCACGATCAGGGGCACCAGCACACCCACCTCGGCGATCGACGCCGCCAGGGCGTCCAAGCCCCGGGACGCGTCCCGCACGTTATCCGGGTGCTGCGCCACCACACCCGGATCCAAATCCATCACAACAGCCTCGGCAGCCATCACTACAATTCCTCCACTTTCCTTCACAGACAACAGGTTTCAGCCCACCCGCCGGTTACGAGTGGAGCGGCCATCTCCGTTTCACCGGGGCGATCCGCGGCAGCGGATGCACATCCAGCACCAAGTACTTTTCGAACTCCACATGCAGCGCCGCACCCGCCAGATACGGCGTCTGACAGCAGTCACACCGGCCATCCGCGGCCGCCTTCCGCGACGTGGTCATTGGGTGTCACTCGTCTCGGACGCGGGCGACCAGCCGAGCTCGCGCATCATCTGATGCATCGCCTCGGCGCTGACCCGGTAGACGCCCGGCTCGTCCTGGCGCAGATGGCACCGCTGAGTTGTGCCCGGGTGCGACCAGTAGACGCCGGGTAGCTCGACCGCCTCGAGCGCTGATCCTGAACGCTCGTCCAGGGGAGCGAGATCCAGCATCCACGCCACGATCTCGTCCAGATCGTCAGTGACGAGATTGGCCATCTTCGCCATCAGTTCCGGCTCCTCGCCATCGCGGGTGAGGATCGCCGTGCGCTTGCCGGCCCCGGCGCACCAGCCCAGCTCGAGGTGCGCGGAGCGGCCGGCCGGCAGCAGCAACACACACACATCCGCCCACTGCATCGCCTCGAAATCCGAGCGGAACCCCTCGACCGCGCGCGGATGCTCCAGGGCGGCGACGTACTCATCTGCCGTCCACGACTGCCAATCCGGATCGATCTCCGACCACGCGAACCCGGTCGCGTTCGGCGGGTTCCGGAAGTCGTAGACCTCGTGACCCGCAGACCGCAGATGCGCGACCACCGCCGGCTGGCCCGGGTGCCGCCACGACGACGCCAAATAGATGCGCGCCATCACCGATCACCCGCCTCGAGTGCGAGCAACTGCCGCGGCATCTCGCCGGCCACGATCGCCCGCTCTACCGCCGGCAGGATGTGCTCGGCGACCGTGGCGCCGTCCGGCATCACCGTGTACGGCAGGAACTCCTGCTCGAACGTGGTGATTCCGGTCTCGATCACGTCGAGCTTCGCTTTGATCGCCAGCGTCAGCGATCGCCACCGGCGGCGCACTTCGGCCTCCATCGCCTTCGTTGCTTCCGGCTGCTTGCGGCGTCTCCCGCCAGGCGAGACGGTGAACCCCTCCCAGTCGGTCGGCACCTCCAGGTTGAAGCGGATCGTGCGGCTGTGCGCGATGAACGTGACGAACGCGCTCTCGCCATCCCAGCCGGTCGCGAAGCTCCCCGCGCCGTACTTGCGGATCAGACCGGCTATCTCCATCTGGGAGCGCTCCGGCGTGACCGTGGTGCCCTCTGCGTACGCCATCACGCCACCGCCTCGGCCAGGGCGGTCAGCACAGCGCGGGCCTGACTCGTGAGGAACTCGCGCTCGGCATCGGTGATCGACTGCCACTCGGATTCGGTCACACTGTCCGGCTCGTCGTATTCGGAGGCATGCAGCGCCCGCGCCACAGCCTCCACCTGCCGCGCGTCGTCCGGGTTGGGGCGGACGGTGGCGAGAGTGGCAGACAGCCAGCGGTCGAACGCGGCGCGCGCTTCATCAACCGCTGTCGACTCAGCGATAAGGGCATTGACGTACTGAACGCGCACGTACTCCGTCGGCGGCGTGTAGGTGCTCATGCGGCGGCGCTCCTGTGGCCGGCGGCGCGCAGGGCGCGGTGCCGGCGGCGTAGCTCGCCGTCTTCGTCCGGGATCGGTCCGAGGGGCCGGGCGCCGATCCACCGGGTGCGCTCCATGGCGGTGTTGTGCGCCGTCTGGTAGGCGGCGTAGGTGCCGAGGGCGATCGCGACGACGGCCTGCACCGCGTAGGGGATCGCCGCGGCGATGATCTGCGTGGTGGTCACGACTCGTCACCGCCGTCGAGGTCGATCGTGAGCGTGGTCAGATCGACCGGCGCGTCGGTCTCTTTGGTTTCGGGTGCGCCGGTGTTGGGCGGGTCGGGTGGCAGCTCCGGGAGCACAGAGGACAGGGAGCCGAAGCTATCGAGCCATCCGCGCCGCGACGTGTCCCACCAGTCTTCGTCCGCGCCGGTGACCTGCCGGCACATCAGAGCGCCGACGAACGACTCGCCGCAGGACACCACGACCGCCCGGGCGCCGGCTACTGGTTCGGCGAGTAGCTCCCACTCGAAGGCGCGGGTCGCGGCGGTGAATCGGGCCATGTAGTCGCCGGGCATCGGCAGCTGGGACGCTGGGGCGCGGTTTCGCCACAGGCCGGCCAGGATGGTGGGCACGTCCGGCCAGCGCGGATGCGGGGTCGCGGGCACGATCGTGAGTGACGTGCCCGGAAACAGGCCGCTGACATCTGTTACCGTGAGCGCCTTCTCGGTGACGTCGAGGCGCACGACCGGGTTGTCGTCCTTGTTCGCCGGCCGGAACACCTTCAAAAGCAGCCGGGCCATCTCCGGGTACAGGTCGAAGCAGCCGAGGACTTGCGGGCGGTCCACCAGGTGCACGCCTGCCAGCGCCATGGTGAAGCGGTCGGTTGCGCCGACGTGCACGCCGGCCGCGGTGACGAACACGCGCAGCCGGGCGAGATCCGGCGTCACCTTCGCATCGGCCACGTGCGGCAAAGTTGACAGCAACGCCCCGCGGAGTGATCGGAGTTTCGCCGAGAACTGGAAGTCCACAAGCGTTTTCGTCTTAGCCACGGCTATCGACCACCCATCCGACGATGAACAGGAACAGAGCAAACGACACGATCCCGATACCGACCGAGGCGCCGAGGAACACCGCGAACGGGATCCCGATCGCGAACGTGAGCGCGAACGCCGCGGAGATCAGCACCACGCCGAGGTGCCGGCGCCACGCACGCCGCGCCGGCCGGGGCCAGGCGTCAGCGGTCGGCGGGGTGATGACGATCATGTTGGGCGGCACGTCGAAGATCCGGGCGAGCCGCTCAACGATCAAGGCGTGCTGCGTGCACCACGGGCAGATGCAGCCCGGCCGGTAGTCGTGCCGCTCAAGGAACACACGCCCGGCACGGGTGCGAGGGTGCGGGCTCATCGAGGCTCACCCGCCTCGGCGCGGTAATCCGACACGAGACGGTGCAGCTCGGCGGCGATCGAGTCCACGACCGCGCCGGCCCCGATCATCCGCAACTCGGCGGCGCCCACAGGAAGGCGGCGGATCACGTCGCCGATCAGGTCCGACAGCCCGTAGGCCGCGAGCTGCAGCCGGTGCCAGCGCCCCGCCGGCGTGTCCGGGGCGGGGATCTCCGTGCGCCCCGGCTCCGGTGAGGCGTGACGCGCCGCCGGGCCACGCCCCACCGGGGCCTCGTCCGCGCCCGGTACGCCGGCCCCCGCCGGCACACCATCGGACGGCGCGACGTCCGACAGTTCCTCACCGAACGCGAAAGACTCCAAGGTGCCGTCCGGCACGGCGCGGGGAGAGTCGTCCCGCGCCGTGTCGGAGGCGTCTCCTACAGTCGCCTCATCCCGGGTGTGTCCAGCACCCGGCGCAACCGAAGGAGAGTCACTATGGGTGAAGCCGCGGACATCGCGCGGGGAGCCATGCCCCTCAGCGCCCGGGTCTACAACACCACGCAGCCAGGGCCGCAGACGTACCAAGACCTCGGAAACGCGATCCTTAAGCTCGTCCGGGCGGTCGAGAACCTCGACGAGCGACTCCACCGCATCGAGCGTGTCGTGAGCCGATAGCTGCCGCTCAATCACCGCGGGGCCGTGCAGCACGCACGACGGGTTGTAGACACCGGCCAGCGACAGTGGCTCGAACGTCAGACACGAACAGCGCGGGTCACTCGCCGGCAGATCGACGTCCAGACCTAGGTCGGTCAATGATTCGACCGAGGTGCGAACGACGCCGCGGATCCGGTCAAGCGCGTCGGCCGCGGCGATGAACGTGCGCGCGGCCGGGCCGTGGACGCGCTCCGCCCAGTCCCGCCAATCCATCAGCTCGTCGTCGCCCTCTACGGGCTCGTCCGTGCCGCAGTCGTCGGCGCCCAGCGCCCACGCGAGCCGGCGCCACTCCTGCACGTCGCTCATGCGGACACCGCCCGGGACACGGTCCGGGGCCGGCGGGTCGGCCGCACCCGGGAGCCATCGACCCGGCGCACCGCGGTGCAGCCGAGGCACTTCTCGATCACGGGTGCTCCCGGCCGCCACGGCCGGTGATGCACCCACCGGATCGCCGTGCACGTATCGTCGTGCATCGCCGCCGGGCGCCACACCGGGCCCGTCATCGCGTCACCGCCGGCGCCCACAGCTGCGCGCACTCGGTGACGAACGCGACCACATCGGCGCGGCGCGGCGCGCGCGGCATCTCGCGAACCACGAGGCCGTCTGGGCCGTCGAGCCACGCCTGATAGCCGGTCCAGATGGCGTCGTTCTTCGGCCACCAGGTGTCACGGATCTCGACCCGGAAGTCGCCGGCGCGGACGGTCGCGCCGTAGTTCGCCCGGTTCACGACGTCCACGCTGCCGCGGGGCAGCTCGTGGACTTCGACGACGTGACCGGCAGCGTGCAGCGCCTCGGCCAGCCGATCCCACCGCGGGCTACTCACGACGCCACCGACCGATTCGCTGGTGGTTCGGCGAGTAGTTCCGACGTTGAGATGCCGAGTACTTCCGCGATGGTCGCGAGTTCGCCAGCCGTAATGGGCACTTGCCCCAGTAGCCGCCGCGATACTGCCGCGCCACTCACTCCCAACCGGTCCGCAAGCGCGGCACGCGATACGCGGCGTCTCGCGACCTCCGCGCGGACCTGATCAGCCACGCGCGTCGTGTTCGATGTAACGGAATGCGTTCTCATGTCCGCAACTGTGAACGCTTTCCGTTCACATGTCAAGCCAGACGGAGACTTCTATCCATTCAATTTCTCAAGGTGGGTTCCACTGTCACGCATAGCGTGATAATCTTCGCTCCATGACAGCATCACTGAAGTTGGTCCAGGGCACACCGGGACGGGCAGATGACGTCGCGCGGCGCCTCCGCGAACAGATCGCAGGGCGACGCATTAACGCCTACGAAATTGCACTGCGTCTTGGCGTGTCACACATGTGGATATCGCGGCGCACCACGGGGCAGACGGAACTCAACGTTTCCGACCTCGACCGAATCGAGTACGCGACGGGCATCTCGGCGAACTACCTGTTCACGGGCACCGGCTCGCCTGGAGTGCCGATCGGCCCGGACGGGTGCGCCATCAGGGACTCGAACCCCGAACCCGCTGATACAGGTTCGCCGCAGGTC
>CALCHX010000066.1 GCA_937906875.1 uncultured Gemmatimonadota bacterium
GACGCCCAGATGTCCACCGGCGCCAGTTCCACCCCGGTGAAGCCGGGCGGCGCGATGCCGACCACGGTGAGAACCTTGTTGTCGACCACGATCTCGCTCCCCACCACGTCGTCCCGGCCACCCAGCCGCCCGCGCCAGAAGGCGTCACTCACCACCGCTACCGGGCTCCCGCCCGACGGCTCGTCGTCAACTGATCCGAAGAAGCGGCCCGCGGTGGGGCGCGTGCCCAGAAGTTCGAAGTAGTTGCCGGTAACCAGGGCGAGCTGAACCTGCTCGGCGTCGGGGCCCCGGCCCAGGGTGGCCGCCCGCGTGCCGGCAAAGCCAGCCACTGCCTGCAGGGCGGGTACCTGCTCCCGTAGCACGGCGATCAGCGGATAGGTGGTGTAATCGGTGGTCACCAACTTCCGTTCACCGAAGGTGGAGCGCTCCTGCAGATAGATGCGCTTCACGCCGTCGGGCTCGGCCACCTGCTCCGGCGGACGCAGGAGGAGCCGGTCCACCACGCCGAAGACGATTGCGTTGGCGCCGATGCCGAGCGCCAGGGTGAGCACTACCCCCGCGGCGAAGAGCGGCGAACGGCCTAGCTGCCGCCAGGCATAGCGCAGGTCGTGGAACGTCGCATCGAGCCACGCTGGCAGGCGCGTATAATGGAAGCGCTCCTGGGCCCAGGTGACGTTCCCGAAGCGGCGCCGCGCCTCCCAGCGCGCGTCGTCGGCCGACCACCCCTCAGCGCGCAACCGCTCGGCCTCCAGCTCGATGTGCGCCCCGATCTCCTCGTCAAAGTCCGCCTGCTTCCGCCGCCATGACCACATGAGGTCACCCCTCCGCTGGCTCGGGTCCGAGTATCATCCCGATCGCGCGCACCAACCGCCGCCACTCGGAGGTCTCGTGCGCCAACTGCCGCCGGCCGGTGGCGGTGAGCTGGTAGTAGCGCGCCCGCCGGTTGTTCTCCGACACCCCCCACTCGGCGCTCACCCATCCCCGCCGCTCCAGTCGCTGCAGCGCCGGGTAGAGCGAGCCGTGGTCGACGATCAGCGCGTCGCCGGAGCGCTCGAGGATGGCCCGGGCGATCCCCTGCCCGTGCTCGCGCCCCAGGACGAGGGTGCGGAGGACGAGCAGGTCGAGGGTGCCCTGGAGGAGCACCGCGCGTTCGCGTTCTTCTTCTCGGGTAGACATTCTACGGGAGAAGGTGCAACGACTCGGGTAGAATGTCAACAGGAGGGCGCTCTCCTCTCCTGAATTCCCTTATCCGGTGTTACCTCGTCGGCCTGGAAACCGCGACCCGGGAGAGGCCGATGCCTGACGCATCATCGGCACCAACCACCCGACCCGGCCGCGGCTCGCGGCCGCCACCTCACCGGATGTAGACGCGCGACGCGGCCGTGAACTCCGTCACCGGCTCGTGCGTGTCGAACCATTCGATTCGTAGCCGGTCGGCAGCCAGCATCTCCACGACAATGGTCCCGGCGGGCCACTCGAATTGCGTCACCAGCCCCGTCTGCGTGCCATGCCACATCCGCTGCGCCACACGTCCGGACGCGGGCGTGATTGCCTCCCAGTCGCGGCCGGCCGGATCCAGGGTGAGTGTCTGGTTCACCTGCCCGGGCCACGGGCGTCCCACGGCCACGAAGCGCACCGACTGGCGCAGGGTGAATCGGCCGAAGTAGAGGTTGTACGGAACCCCGTGAGGCCCGAGGAGGTTGCCGGCGGGCGCCCCCTCCAGGAACCATGCCCCCATCGCCGTACCGGGGACGTCCCAGTGCTGCTTCCCCAGCTTGTCGCCCTCCACCGTCGGCACGAAGTTGATCAACTGCGTGCGCAGCGGCTCCCCGTACAGGCTTATCGGGTGCACCGGCGGGTATGGAGGAAAGCGCTCCGGGTTGGCCAGCCCGTTCACCTTGCCGCCCTTCACCTGCAGCACGCCGAAGTCGAAGCCGTGGCGGTAGAGCATCCTGGCCACCGGCTGGCCGGCGGTGACGCGCGTTCCCTCTGTGACGAGCGGCGTGACGTGCCCCATCGTCCAGTCGTAGTTGCCGCCTGGCGTGGTCACGGTCACGGCGCCATCCTCGGCCGGATTGACCCACCTGACCACCCCCGGGCCGGGAGCGACCAGCACCTGTCGCTCCAGGTGGCAGTCCGGATTCGCCGCCTGCTCCTCGGGCGTCCCTCCCCACGAAAGCTGCTCGTCACAACTGAGCCAGTAGGTGTGGCCTACGGGAAAGATCTTGTTGTTGGAGCCGACCGGAGAGATCTGATGGATCGTCTCGAGTGGCATCGGCGACACGGAGAACAGCGGCCCTGAATGGTCCTGGGAATCCGGGCCGGAGGGGCCGCCGCCGCCGCAGGCAGTGGACAGGATGGCCATGACAGTGGCCGACAACAGGCGAGTCTGAATTGATCGTCTGGTCGTCATGTCTTTCACCGGGCTGTAGATGACCTTGAGCTAGCCCGTCCACCACGGTGCCTCCAGGACTCGTGGCAGGGGCGCGAGCGGGACGCTTTGCCGCGTCAGGATGCGGCCGATCCGTCGAAGATGCCTCCCAATAGCCAGCTTGTCGAGTCCGGTACGCCCGTCGGCACCGGACTCGACCGCCCGTGACGGCTCGCGTTACCGCTCCCCGCTCACCACCCCGGCGCGCCTCGCGCTCGCTACCCCTCCCGAAATGGGCGCACCTGCGGGAAAGGTCACGAACGTCGGCGTTGGGTTGGCTGTTAGTGGCACCCCCTTACCCAGTTGACCCCGCTCGTTGCCACCCCAGCACATGATCCTCCAGGTGGTGGTGAGACCGCAGGAGTGATAATCGGCTGGCAGGATCTGGAGGAAGCTCTCCGTCGTCGCCAGTTGTGTCGGAACGTTGCGGCTGATCGTCGTCCCGTCACCCAGTTGTCCGCCTCCGTTGTCGCCCCAGCACCAGGCAGGACCGCCGAACTCCGCGGCTGATGCCGCGATCCCGCATGCGGTGAAGTTGTCGTCATCGCCGGAATCGAAGAGGGTGCGGAAGACATTGTTCGGACCCTGGACGGCCGTGGGACGCGTCCGGATCCCGCCAGTCATCCCGATGCCGAGCTGCCCCCGGTTGTTGCTCCCCCAGCACCAGGCGGCCCCGGTTCCGGACTCCAGACCGCAGACGAACTCGTTGCCGAGGCCCAGCCAACTGAACTCGAGCGCGGGCGCGCCGGGCGTCGGCCCCTGGACTAGGGTGGGCACTCCACGGTCCACGCCGTTCGTCCCGTCGCCCACCGTGCCCTCGCTGTTGTCGCCCCAGCACCAGGTGGCTCCGAGCGTCGTGATCCCGCAGACGTTGTCCTCGCCCGCCCTGAGGAAGGTCCAACGGTGCCCGCCCAGAACGGCGACCGGCTTCAACTGGTCGTCGAGGTTGTTGTTGCCGAGCTGCCCATCCGATCCCTGTCCCCAGCACCAGGCGGCGCCTTCGGCGTCGAGGCCGCAGACGAATTCCTCACCCGATGTGAGCGCCACGAACTTGTGTCCTCCCTGTACCTGCACCGGGGTGGAGCGATCGGTGTACGTGCCGTCGCCGATCTGGCCATTCAGGTTGTCGCCCCAGCACCAGGCTGCGCCTTCCGGGGTAAGCGCGCAGGCGTGTTCGTCGCCCACCACCAGCAGCTCGCTGGCCCGCCGGCTGGGATTCGCATCGGCAGCGCTGCCGCCGAAGACGCCCGCGAACACCACCCTGGTGGGTACGGCGCGATCGGTGACCGTGCCGTCGCCCACCTGTCCGTGCTGGTTGGCCCCCCAGCAATAGACGGAGCCCTGGTCGCGGGCGTTCAGCCGGGCGTCCTCCACCAACGCGCAACTGAACATGCGCCCGGTGCCGACGGCCACGATCCGCGACGGATCGACGGTGAGCTCAAGGGTGCCACTGGCTGTACCCGCCGAGCCGCAGTCGGCGCTGGCGGTGAGCTTGGTGGTGCCGGCGGCCAGGGCGGTGGCGGACCCGGCGGCCGAGACGCTCGCGACCGCTCCGTCAGCGACGGTCCAGGTGACCGTGCAGCCAGTCACCGCTGCCCCCTGTGCCGTGCGCGGCGTCGCTGCCAACTGGGCCGTGAGGCCCACGCGCAACTTTGTCGCGGGCAATGAGACCTCGACCGCGGCCACCGAGTGCGACCTGACCACGATCGTCGCCACCCCGGAGATGGCGCCGGCCGAAGCGCGGATGGTCGCGGTACCAGCCGAGACGCCACTGACACGTCCCTGCGCGTCGACCGTCGCGACCTGGGCGGTGCCACTGATCCAGGTGAAGCTGGCGCTCGACACCGCGGCCCCCGACTGGGTTCGCGCCATCGCCGTGAGCGAGGTTGTCTCTCCAACCAGGATTGTGTCCAGGGCCGGTGTCACGGCTACCGTCGCTACGGGATCGGGGTTGGTTGGCGGCGAGGTCGGTGACGAGCCGCCACCACACCCGATCAGGATCAGAAGGGCGAGAGCAGGAATGGGAACGGTCTTCAGCATGTGCGGCCTCAGGAGCGTGTGTTTGGGTGGGCGTCCACTGCCCTACACGCGCAGAATGACGCCGTCACGGCTCTCGAGATCCGGATTCACCACGCACCGTGATACTCCGGTACGCGACTGACCAGCGGAATGGAGACGACGAGCAGCAGGGCCGCCGCGATGTAGACGCGCGACTGGGCGATGGCCGGCTGGCCGGCGCTTGCCATGATCGCGGTCGTTATCGCGATCGTCGTGATGGACCCGATGTTGAGGCTCATCGAGCGTAGCGCGGCCAGTGTCGACGCGCTCCCGGGCGCCAGTTGCAGGCCGGCGTTGCGGCTGGCCGGGTTGAGCGTGCCGCTGCCGGCGCCAACGAGGAAGGCGGAGCCGGCCAGCCATGCGTAGGGATTGATCCCGCCGACCGGACTCAGCGCCAGCAATGTCACTCCGACGGCGGCGACGACGCCCCCGATGCGCATTGGCAGCCGGTAGCCCGTGCGGCGAATGAGCAGCGCCGCCACCAGCGACGCGATGACCGTCGCGGCCCCCTGGGCAACCAGCAGTGTACCCGAGCGAAGGGCGTCGATTCCGTAACGGGTGGTCGCATAGAGCGGTATGAGCGCTACCACGCCAAAAGGGACGCCCCCCAGCAGGCCGTTGATCAGGTTGACGACACCGAAGCCCGGCCCGTGGATGAGGTGCGGGGGGATGAACGGGTGCGTCGAACGGCTGACGTGACGGAAGAACGCCCACAGCGTCCCGACCGCGACGAGGAAGGGCACCACGAACGACGGTGTCCACACCCGCGCGCTCCCTTCTCCCAGATAGCTGATGGCGAACATACCCGCCAGCAGACCGATGCCGAGGAGTGCCATGCCGACGAGATCGGCGGCCGCGCGAGGTCGCTCCGGCTCCTCCCTGTCCGGCGGGATGTGGCGCCAGGCCAGCAGGACGACGGCCGCACCGATCGGCACATTGATCAGGAATATGCCGCGCCAGCTCCAGTAGGTCACGAACAGGCCGCCGAACACCGGACCGATCATCGCGCCTATCGGAAAGATGCTCCCGAAGAAGCTGACTGCCCGGTCGCGCTGGTCGCCGAAGTGGTCGACGATGATGCCGGTCGCCGACGGGGTGAAGCCCGCGCCGCCGGCTGCCTGGACCGCGCGGAGCGCGATGAGCATGTGGATGTTGGTGGCCAGCCCGCAGAGCAACGACGCCGTGGTGAAGGCGAGGACGGAGCCGATGAACACCCTGCGGCGGCCGTACTGTTCGGCAAGCCGGCCGCTGGCCGGCAGCATCAGCACGAAGCCGAAGGAGTAGGCGGTGATCGTCCAGCCCGCCCAGTTGACCGATGTGTTCAACTCCTGTTGCAGGTCGTGCAGCGCCGTGGCGACGATCGTGGAATCGATCGACATCATCATCAACGCGAGCCCGACGATCGCGAAGATCAGTAGCCGACGAACCGGCGGGGTCTCGTCGTCCGGACCCGGAGACGTGGCCGGCTCACTGCCGTCCGTACGGCGGGCAACC
>CALCHX010000067.1 GCA_937906875.1 uncultured Gemmatimonadota bacterium
AACTCCCAGGGAAGCTCGTCGAAACCGCCGGCCTCCAGAAGTGGCATGACCTGGAACGGTTTGGCGCACGAGCGCCAGAAGGTGGTCTGGTGGACGTCACCAGACGCCGCGACGACCCGTCCGGAACCATCGACCACGGCCGCCAGCACCTGATGCCTGGACTCGACGTGGTCCCCGCGAGTGACTACCACGTCCAGGTTGAGCTCCTGCATGACATCGATCAGAAGGTGAGCTCCGGCCAGTGGGCCGGCGCGACACCGCTCCCCTCGCCGTTCGGTCACGGGTGCGGCCGCTCAGAAAGATAGTCAGGGGGGCACCAGGCTGGTCCATGGTGGTCAGAAGCCGATCTTTATCAGCCCCTTCAGGTACCTCCGGGGATCCTTGTGCACCGCTTCCAGCAGCGCGTTCAGGTCCGTGACAGTCTTGTTCAGCCGGTCATAGAGCTGCTGGTCGGTCAGGAGCCTGGAGACTGTGCCATTGCCATCGTGCATGAGATGCAGCAGCGAGTCGGCCTGCCCCACCACGCTCACCATCCTGGTATACAGCGTGTCGTCGCGCATGAGCCTACCCAGGGTCCCGTCGGTGGACTGCAGTCTGACGGTGAGGGAATCCAGCGAGCCAGTGACGGCTACGAGATTCTGGTAGAGCGACGGGTCGTCGAGCAGCCGACCCATGGTCCCGTTGGGATTCTGGAGTCGGGCAACGAGATGATTCGTGCTCTGCAGGGTGCCTGTCAGCTCGTCGTACAGGTCGCGGTTCGTGAGCAGTTGGCCGAAGGTGCCTTCACCGCGTACCAGGCCGCCGGTGATGGTCCGCAGGTCGCCGGTGAGCGTCACCAGTTCATCGATTGCCCCCGACGCGCGCTCTATGACCAGGTCGTAATCCACGCTGGGCTCGGAGGGAATCGTATCGCCGGCTGCCAGCACCTGATATTCGAGCGTGCCCGGGTTGATGTCGATCACCTTGTCGCCGAGCAGGCCGACCGTACGCAGTTTGGCTCTTGAATCTCCGCGTACCTGGTCCCGGACAGCCTCATCCAGTTCCAGGACCAGGCGGAGGTTGCGGGTCGTGTCGGGATCGACCGGCAGGAACTCGATCGAGCGCACCGTGCCGGCCAGCTTCCCAGCCACCATCACCGATCCGCCCACGCGCAGGCCGTTGGCGTTGGCGAGGAAGGTGGTGAGCGGATACCGACTGGAAAAGAGACTCGTCGCCGCGCCAAGACGGATGATCGCGATGGCAAGGATGGCCAGGCCAAGGAGGAGCACCGCACCGACGCGGATCTGCTCCCATGAGATGAATGATGGTCGCTTCATGAGAGCCTCAGAGCCCGCCGAGGAAATCGCGTATGTACTCGTCGTCGCTGCCCGTCATCTCCTCTGGCGTGCCGGAGAAGACAATGCGTCGCTCGGCGAGCAGCGCCACTCTGGTTGCCATGCGGAATGTCGAGCGGATGTCATGCGAGACAACCACACTCGTGACGCCGAGTTCGCGCTGGAGCTTCATGATGAGGCGGGTGACGGTGCCGGTCGTGAGCGGATCCAGACCGGAAGTGGGTTCGTCGTAGAGCATGATTGGGGGGTCGGCAGCCATACCTCGCGCAATTCCGACGCGCTTGCGCATGCCACCGGAAAGCTGTGAAGGCAACTGGTCCAGAATCTGGTCGGGCTCGAGATCCACGAACTTCAGCTTCTCACGGACGCGAGTATCGATCTCCTCCTCGCTCATGTCAGTCTGCTCGCGCAACGGGTAGGCGACGTTCTCGAAGACTGACATGGAGTCGAACAGTGCCGCACCCTGGAACACCATTCCCATCCGCTGGCGCACCTTGAGTGCGTCGGCAAAGGAGAGGCGGCTTATGTCCCGTCCCTCGATGCAAACCTGGCCAGTGTCGGGAACGAGGAGCCGGAGGATCAGCTTCAGGATGGTGGACTTGCCCGTCCCCGACTCACCCACAACGACAATCGTCTCCCCTTTTCTCGCGACGAACGACACGTCCTGCAGAATGGGCCGGTCGAAGGCGAGCGAGACGTTGCGGAGGGAGATGATCGCAGATCGGTCCTCGCCTTGAACGGCGGGTTCCAGCTCGTCGCGGATCGCCTCGCGCACACGCGCACCCTGCCGCTCCTCCCGTGCCGTGAGTTCGTCGTCCTCGCCGGCCCCGGTATCGTCTTCAGCGCGTCTACCTCCTTCCCGTCTGTCTTCATCCCGGCGATCGGAAGCCTCCGGGCCGGTAGTTCGGCCGTCCACTTCCAGAGCAGCAGCGGGAGACGCTGCGACGTGGGCAGCAGCACTCGGGACGGTCGCTGCGGTGTCGGTCAGACGCGCTGTGCGCGGGCCATCCTCGGCATGACGTGTCATGGCGTGAAGACCGCGAGCAGGATCTGCGTGAGGAAGTAATCGGTCACCAGGATGAGGACGCTGGAGGTGACCACCGTGCGCGTCGCGCTCTGCCCCACGCCCTCGGTGCCGCCAGTGGTACGCAGGCCAAAGAAGCAGGCCGTGATCGCGATCACTCCACCAAAGACGAACGGCTTCACCAGTCCCTGGATGAAGTCATTCGGGATGTAGCGCAGCGTGAAGCCGCCCGATGCGATCTGTTCCCATACGGTTCGCCAGTAGAGCTCGGTGGGAAGGCCGATGTAGGCGGAGGCGATGATATTGCCGCCAATGATCCCGACGAAGTCGTTGATCACGGTGAGGACGGGCAGCATGATGAGGGCGGCGAGAAGCCGCGGCGTCACCAGCTTCTTGATCGGGTCGGTACCCATGGTATTCAGGGCATCGATCTGCTCGGTCACCTTCATGGATCCGAGCTGTGCGGCGATGCCCGAGCCGACCCGGCCAGCCACCATGAGGCCGGCGAGCACCGGTCCCAGCTCACGGATCATCGAGCCGGCCACCAGCCGGCCGATATATTGAGTCGCCCCGAACGTCTCCAATTGCACCGACGACTGGAGGGCCAGCACCATCCCCGTGAAGAGGCCGGTGAGCAACACGATGCCCAGCGACTGCACACCAATGGCGTCCATCTGCTGCGCCAGGTCAGTCGCGTAGAAAGGACGGGCAAAGGTGAAGCGTACAGCCTGCCAGGCCAGCAGGAAGTACTCCTGCACACTCCACACGGTTGAGCGCGTTACGCGATCCAGCCGGCCGACTAGTGTTGCCACGTGGGGAGGTCAGGTCTACGGGAGGGAGGCGGAAGGATTCCGGCGCATGCAATCTCGAGCATGGCAGACTGAGGCAGGGCAAGGGCTGTGCCCGGCCCCGGTGGCGAAACTCCCGGGATTCATGCCGGACATACACCAACACCCCTGCGGTGCACGTGGATTCATGCCTGTGAGCCACCATTGCGCCCTCGACTGTGGATGGATCCTTCCTCGGCTGACTGCAGCCCGACTCGTTGACCCGCCGCCGCGCCTCCGGTAGCTTCCCGCCCCATGCCACACCTTCTGGACAGGGAGCGACTCCTGGCGCTGCTCGCCGCCGGCGGCAGCAAGCGTGTTGCCATCATTGGCGACGCCATGCTCGACGTCTACCTGAGAGGCGAAGTCGACCGCATCAGTCCCGAAGCGCCGGTGCCGGTGGTTCGTGTGCGCGAGCGGCGGCACGCCCTCGGTGGGGCGGCCAACGTAGCCCAGAACGTCGCCGCCCTTGGTGCACACGCGGAGCTCGTGGCCATGATCGGGCGGGATGCAGCGGGCGAGCGCATACGCCAGATGCTCGTCGAGATCGGTGCCGAGCCCGGATCACTGGTGGAAGTGGGGCGTCCGACGACGACCAAGACCCGTCTCGTCGCGCGGGCCCAGCAACTGGTGCGATTCGACGAGGAGGAGGACGGCGATCTCGTCGGTGAGGAGGGTGCACGGCTTCTGGACGCCGCCCGGCGCGCGATCGAGGGTGCCGACGCGGTGGTGCTCCAGGACTACAACAAGGGCGTGCTCGTGCCGGACGTGATCAGCGAGGTCATAGCGCTGGCCCGGCGCCGCGGGGTACCGGTCGTCGTGGACCCGAAGTACCGGAACTTCTTCGCCTATCGGGGTGCCACGGTGTTCAAGCCCAACCGCCGGGAACTGGAGTCGGCGCTGGGCGCAGACGTGGAGGTCGATCACCCGGTGGCGCTCAAGGAGGCACTGGATCGGCTGGGAGTGGAACAGCTCCTGCTCACCCTCGGCGAGCGCGGGATGGCCTTCATGTCGCCCGACGGCAACGTGACGCGCATCCCGACCACCGCCCGCGAGGTGTACGACGTGGTGGGCGCCGGCGACACGGTCACGGCCTACCTGGCGGTGATGCTGGCCGCCGGCGCACCGATGCGCGACGCCGCGGTGATCGCCAACTTCGCGGCCGGGGTGGAGGTTGGTAAACTGGGTGCGGCGACTGTGACGGCCGAGGAGGTCGTGGAGGCCTACGACCATTACGTTGCCCTTCCCGCAACGTCAGGATGATGGGCCAGCTGCGACGCCTACCCGACGAGCGAGCCGCGTCGCGCTGCGCACGCTGCTGTCTCGCCGTCGTTGCGCGCTGGTGCGGTGGTGCCGAGTCCTGACGGCCTGACGACGTGGATCAAGGGCGGGGTGCGGGCCCGGTGAGGCTTCCCTGGACCCCTCGCTGGCTCCGCACCGGGGGAGGCGGAGGGTGACGAGGAGGAAGGAGGCGGCGACAGGATGAGCTGGCGGCGCTTGCGACCCGCCCGGTCCCGGCGTAGACTGCTCGCCAAGCGGGCCCTTAGCTCAGTTGGTTAGAGCAGCGGACTCATAATCCGACGGTCGCAGGTTCAAGTCCTGCAGGGCCCATGGAGGGATCAGACGCCACACCAGGGAAGGGAGCGCGTGCACACCCGGTCGATCACCGGCCAGAGTAGCCCGCGCTCCTTCGCGTTCCCGGCCGTCGTACGGTGCGTATCTCCCTGCGACGTTGGATGATGCCTGCGCTACCCGGGGCATTCGGTCCGACTGACGCAGGCTCAGGTCCCATGGTCCACGGACGCAGCCGAAAGCATGGGGCGGCAAACACTTCCGTTCCATCGGCGCCGCGGTTAGAATTGTGGTCTTCCAACGGGCGGTGCGAACCGGTGCTGAATGTCCGCATCAGGACGCCCTCCGGGAGGGGTTTCTGGGGACGCGTAGCTCAGCTGGTTAGAGCGCTGCTTTCACACAGCAGAGGTCCGGGGTTCGAGTCCCTGCGCGTCCATTCCCTTCCCTCCGGGGCATCAGGTCGTTCGCCATGCCTCCCGTCCCGATGGCTGGACTCCGACCCGGGCCGCGCAGTGGCTCAGTCCACGGTCCCGTAAAACTCCCGGTACCACTCCACGAACCGCCTCACCCCGAGTTCGATCGGAGTACTCGGAGCGAACCCCACCGCCTCGCTCAGACCGTCCACGTCCGCGTACGTCGCCGGTACGTCGCCCGGCTGCATCGGCAGCATGTTCTTCTCCGCCGTCCTCCCCAGACAGCTCTCCAGCACCTCGATCAGCCTCATCAACTCCACCGGCTGATTGTTGCCGATGTTGTAGATCCGGTAGGGCGCCTTGCTCGTTCCCGGATCAGGCGCCTTGCCGGACCAGGACTCATTGCGCGAAGCCGTGCGGTCTGAGACCCGCACCACCCCTTCGACGATGTCATCCACGTACGTGAAGTCGCGCTGCATCTGCCCATTGTTGAAGACGTCGATCGGCCGCCCTTCCAGGATCGCCTTCGTGAACAGGAAGAGAGCCATGTCCGGACGTCCCCACGGACCATAGACGGTGAAGAAGCGCAGGCCCGTAGTCGGCAGATCATAGAGATGGCTGTAGGTGTGCGCCATCAGCTCATTGGCCTTCTTCGTCGCCGCGTAGAGGCTCAGCGGATGGTCCACGTTGTCGTGAACCGAGAAGGGCATGTCCGTGTTCGCACCGTAGACCGAGCTCGATGAGGCATAGGTCAGGTGTCGCACCCCGTTGTGCCTGCATCCCTCCAGGACGTTCATGAAGCCCACGAGGTTGCTGTCGACATAGGCGTGCGGGTGGGTCAGCGAGTAGCGCACTCCCGCCTGCGCTGCCAGGTGAATCACCAGTTCCGGGCGCTCCTCCCGAAAGAAGCGCGCCATACCATCCCGATCTTCCAGCCCCATGCGCGTGAGGCGGAAGTTCTCATGAACCCCGAGTCGCGCCAGCCGCGCCTCCTTGAGGCTCACGTCGTAGTAATCGTTGACATTGTCGAGGCCGATCACCTCGTCGCCACGCGCCAGTAGCCTTTCTGCGGTATGGTAACCTATGAAGCCGGCGGCACCGGTCACGAGTATCTTTGTCATTTGGGTTCCGTACATCGTTCAGCCGTTCCCGAATGCGTGGGAACAGTAGCCGGGATTCGCCCGGCGGTGGGAGCTGTCGTCGTCGATAGCTTTGCGGAAGATACTCCTGCCCTGGTGGCTACACTACAGATGATGCTGGCACTCCCCGGGTACGTGCCTCGCTGTCTCCGGTGATCGTGACCGGAGGCACAGCTGGCACCACTCACCGTGCCATCACCTCCGCCCCGCCACGCCGCAGCCGGCCAGCCAGCACCTCGTCCAATCGTGCCAGCACCACCACCGTGCCGCCCTCCGCGTGCTGCTCCATCACCTCGGCCTCGCGGTGTACCTCGGCCAGCAATCTGCCATCGGCCGCCGCGATCCGGACCTCGGACAGCGGGCGAGATTCCTTCACCCGCCTCAGGATCGCCTCGCGCAGCGGCTCCAGCCCGTCCGGCTGCACGGCCGAGACGAAGATCGCGTCGGGCAGCAGGTTGTGAATACGCTCCTTCACCGCCGCCAGGGTCTCCGGCTCCAACAGGTCCGACTTGTTGAACACATACTTGAGCGGCCGGTCGTGCGCGCCCAGTTCTCCCAGGACCTGATCCACGACGGTGCGCTGCTCCTCCCAACTCGGGTGGCTCACGTCGATCACATGCAGCAACAGGTCCGCCTGGGTCACCTCCTCCAGCGTCGCCCGGAACGATGCGACGAGATGGTGGGGCAACTTGCGAATGAATCCCACGGTGTCCGTCAGCAACACCTTGTAGCTGTCATCCAGCCCCACCTCTCGTGTCAGCGGGTCCAGGGTCGCGAACAGGCGGTCCTCGACGAAGATGTCGCGCGCGCCCGACATGCCACGCAGGATGGAGGACTTGCCAGCGTTCGTGTAGCCCACCAGCGCCGCGCGGAACACGTGGCGACGACCCTGACGCTGCACCTCACGCGAGCGCTGCACGTCGACCAGCCGCTCCTTCAGCACGCGGATGCGGTGATTGATCAACCTGCGGTCCGTCTCCAACTGCGTCTCGCCGGGGCCACGCATACCGATGCCGCCGCGGATCTTCTCGAGGTGCGTCCACATGCGGGTGAGTCGCGGCAGCATGTAGCTCAATTGCGCCAACTCCACCTGCATCTTCGCCTCGCTACTGCGCGCTCTGGTGGCAAAGATATCCAGGATCAATTCGGCCCGGTCCATGACACGCGTACCAACGGCATCCTCGATGTTCTTGCCCTGCGCCGGTGACAGCTCGTCATCGAACAGGACCAGCGTGGCGTCCGCTGACTGCACAAGGTCGCGCAACTCCTCCAGCTTTCCCTTGCCCAGGTAGGTGCCCGGTATTGGCCGATCCAACTGCTGGGTGAGACGACCGACCGTGACAGCACCGGCAGTATCCGCCAGACGCTCCAACTCGTCCAGGTGCTCGTCCATGTGGTGGCGCGCGCTGGAGCGCTTCACGGGCGCGCCAACCAGGATCGCGCGCTCCGTCGGTGGTGTCAGCGAGATGATTTCGCGAGCGATGTCGAATTCTCCGTGGAAAGTGGCGTGCGCGGGTTCATGCGCCTCAAGGCCTGGACGAGCCACCAAGTGGCGAGAAACGTCCGGTCTGGTTGTAGGGCCTGGTAAAGCTACCCAGGGGCGTTGCGACGGTCATGTCTCCCTTCACCCGGTAGTTCACGATACCCGAGCGGAGCAACTCCTGGCCGGCACGTCCAATGCCCGCATAGGTGAAGTTCACCGGAATCGTCACGACACTCGAGTCGCCCCGCTGGACCACGAACTGTCTCTCCAGGGCGCCATTGGCAATAGGGACGCTATCCATGAGCAGGTTGTAGGTGAAGCTCGTCGCGTCCAGCTTGAAACTGTTCGGGTTGTAGACGCTGAGCACGACATCCAGCGACCCGCCCGTGAGGCCCAGCCCGTTCAATCGCAGCTCACGAAAGTCCACCACAGGCTCCTTGAACACGCTACGGCCCAGAGTGGCGCATGCGGATACCATGGCCGCCAGGCACAGCGCACCCACGAGCGCCAGCCGCCCGGGCGCACGACCGGTTACCCGACCACGCCATGATCCGCGCCGGCTGACTCGGAAATGCTCCTTCATGAATACCTCCCAGCGGTCCAGCCGCGACTGATGTCGATCACTCTCGTGCTTCGCGCCATGAGTTGGCCGTGCTTCAGGTCACTCACCTGTCCCCTCTCCTCTGGAATTTTCGTCCCCCTGTGCGGACGGACCCTCACCTCTGCTGCGCGCCCGCAACTCCTCCCACCACGCCAGGCGCTTCCCGATCTCCCTCTCGAAACCGAACTTTCCCGGTTCGTAGAGAACCTGTCCCTCCAGTTCCTCGGGTAGATACTCTTGCGGGATGTATGCCTCGGGAACAGAGTGGGCGTACTTGTACCCCTTGCCGTAGCCGAGGTCCTTCATGAGAGCGGTGGGTGCGTTCCGGATGTGGAGCGGCACGGGCGCGGCCGGGAACTCGGATGCCAACGCCCGAGCCCGCTTCCACGCCTCATAAACTCTGTTCGACTTGGGCGCGGTGGCCAGGAAGACGGCCGCCTCGGCGAGCGCCAGTTCGCCTTCCGGCGACCCCAGGAAATGGTAGGCGTCACGGGCGGCAATGGTCAGCCGGAGGGCGTCCGGGTCCGCGAGCCCCACGTCCTCGGAGGCGAAGCGCACCATGCGGCGGGCGACGTACATCGGGTCCTCCCCACCGTCGAGCATCCTTGCCAGCCAGTAGAGGGCGCCCTGGGGGTCGCTGCCGCGGAGCGCCTTGTGGTAGGCGCTCATGATGTTGAAATGCTCCTCACCGCCCTTGTCGTAGCGGGGTACACGACGCTGCAGCGCGTCACGCATCACCTCCACCGTCAACCTTCCGCCGGGACCGGCATGCTCGGCGGCTGCCTCGAGGACAGTCAGCACGCGCCGCGCATCGCCGTCGGCGCCACGGGCGAGAAATGCTATGGCATCCTCATCCGCTGTCAGGCCCAGTGATGCCAGACCACGCTCCTCGTCCGCCAGGGCGCGACGCACCAGCCCAGCCAACTCCTGCTCGTCCAGCGACTGGAGCACAAAAACCCGCATCCGCGAGAGGAGCGCGCTGTTGATCTCGAACGACGGATTCTCCGTCGTGGCTCCGATCAGCGTCACCGTACCCGCCTCCACGTGAGGCAGAAAGGCATCCTGCTGACCGCGGTTGAAACGATGGATCTCATCCACGAAGAGAATCGTCCCTTGCCCCATCTCCAGGCGCTCCCCGGCCTCGGCCACGATCTCGCGTACCCGCGGCACACCCTCGGTGACCGCGCTGAAGGGCACGAAAACGCGGTTGGTGTACCCTGCCATCAGACGGGCAAGGGTCGTCTTTCCGGTGCCCGGCGGCCCCCAGAAGACGAGCGACCCGAAGCGGCCACGTTCGATCATCTCGCGGAGCGGCTTGCCGGGTGCCAGGAGCGCCTGCTGTCCCACGAATTCGTGCAGGTTGCGTGGGCGCATCCGTGCGGCCAGTGGCGCCGTCGCACCAGCCGCCGTGGCGAAGAGCGAGGGCGTCGCACCGCGATCGACCTTCTTCCGGGGCCGGCTCATGAGTGTTGTCTCCCCCTCCCCGTTCCGGCTCCGGCAGGCCGGCACACAGCAGCTCGCGCGCGACTAATCATGCGCGCACCAGTGCGTGCGCGGCGAGATAGAGCGCGCAGCCAGTCAGAAAACTGAGCGGTAGACGCCAGCCGCGCTCCTGCTGGAACTCCGGCACCAGGTTGGAGGCCCCAACGTAAAGCGCCACACCGGCAGACAGGGCGAGTCCATACTCGGCAACTGGCGCCACCAACTGGGTGACGAAGGCGCCAGCGACGGTGGAGAGCGCCAGGACGCCAGCCGCTCCGAAGGCTCTACCGCGCGAGGATCCTGCCGCGAGGAAGAGACTGGATATCGCCAACCCCTCTGGCACCTTGTGGAGGAAGATCGCCACGAAGACGAAGAAGCCGAGCTCTGAACTCACCATGAAACTGCTGGCGATGGCGACCCCGTCCACGAAGGTGTGGAGCATGAGGCCAACCAGAGCCGAGACGCCAATGAGCGGACTGACCTCGTGTGTCTCCTCACCGAAGTGGAAGTGTCGACCCAGAACGTGCTGGGTGAGATGGACGAGGAGGTAACCTGCCAGCACGGTTAGTGCGGCACTCTCGCCATGCCGCGCAAGGGCCTCCGGCAGCAGACCGACAAAGGCGACAGCGATGAGAAAGCCGGCGCTCAGGGCGACGATTTTCTGCAGGGCGCGCGGGCTCCACCGGCGACGTGCCGTAACTGCAACCGCACCCAACAGGTTGGCCGCTCCGGCTAGTACGGCGTATAGTATGACGACAGGTTGCACGGGCGACAATTATGTGGATCAGGCTGGCTCGAGCGAGAGACGCTCGACGATCTGGTCGATCGCGCTCTGAAGTTCGGGGGCCGGCCCCAGCGCGCCGTCACCTTCCCACCGCGTGACGGCCACCCGCTGCTGCTCGATCAGTCCCTTGCCGAGCAAGATGTAGAGCCAGCGATCGGAGCGCGAGTAGAGATAGAGCTCCAGCGACGGCGT
>CALCHX010000068.1 GCA_937906875.1 uncultured Gemmatimonadota bacterium
GCGCCGGCTGGGGTCCCCGTGGATGACGGCTTCGCCCCCCTCCCGCCTGCTGCAGCGGGGGGGGAGCCTTTCCCTGGTATGCCATCTGCACTACCGTTCCGGATCACCCCTGACCGGCGACCATGCTGCGTAACCTGCTCCCAGAGAGTCTTTTCCCCCGCAAGCTTCCAGCGGCGGCCGATCGTCGTCTCCGGCTGGCGCAGGCGCGTGCCGAGGAGGCAGTGATAAGGGCGCACGTGGACAATGCGCTGATGTTCGTGGACACCCTGGCCGAGGATCTCTCCTTTGACCGGGCGATCGAGACGTACATCCGGACGATGGGGATACCCGAGCCGCTGGCCAGCGTCGTGGCCACCCGTACACTGGTGGTGCTGGGTCAGGATCTGGTGCCGTATCGTCGTCGTGGCCGCGACCAGGAGACGGCCGGGGACGAGGACGGCGCGAGCAGCCGTCCGAGGTTGCGCCTGAACGACGCGGTGGAGGCCCGCCAGCGGGCGATGCGGCGCGCCTGAGGGAGTGCAGGCACAGTTCTGCAGCGGTTCTCCGGGGAGGGTGCGCGCGGCTGATCGTTTCCAATCCGGCCGCGTGCACCGTCGCTAACGTCTGCTCGTCCGCCGATCCAGGAGCACGACCGCGAAGATCGTCAGCACTATCAGCGCCGAGACCACGCACCAGCGACAGATGGCGTGGATGACGAACAGTTCGAGGTACGTCAGGTAGGCCGAGAAGAGGACGCCGCATGCGGCGAGCAGCAGTAGCAGGCGGGGCACCATGGGATGCTCCAGCCAACGCTCATGCACACCAGCAAAGGCGACCGTGAAGAGAGTCGCGTAATAGCCCATCCCCCAGGCCGCCACCGGGATCCCGAAGAGGGATCCCCAGGCGCTCAGGTTCACGATGTCGCACGACCCCGAGCCGCAGGCCAACTGTCCGATGAACCCGAGCTTGAACAACGTCAGGTAGAGGGACACGAAGAAGCCGGCCACGGCGAGGGCGGCCACGACCATCCGGCCGGTGACCGCCGGGCCGACGCGTACGGCGCCGGCCAGGTCAGCTTCAGTTGCGGCCACCGAGCGGGACCAGCGCCTGGGCAGCGCTGTCAGCGCCCGGAGCCGCCACGGGCGCCGCCGGATCTATTCCCTTGGCCAGGAGGAGTGAATCCACGACCGCCTTGATCTGGTCGTAGGTCCCCCCACCAGCCATCACGACGTCATTGATGATGAAGGTGGGCGTGGAGTTCACGCCGCGCTGCATGCCCTCAGCCCGGTGGGCCGTGATGAGGTCGTGGAACTTGTCGCTGTCGTAGCAGGATTCCCACTGGACGACGTTCAGGCCGATTGCCTTGGCGTAGCCGCTGAAGATGCCCCGGGGATTTCGTGCGCGTCCGGCAGCCCAGTCGTTGAATCCAGCGTAGATGGCGTCGTGCATCTTCCAGAAGTTCTCCGTTCCCTGGTCGCCGGCGCAGGCAGCGGCGTAGGCGGCCGCGGCGGCGCTCCGATGGATCTCGACGAGCGGGAAGAAGAAGTACTCGAAGCTCACCAATCCGGTCGACACGAGACGGCTACGGATGTCGGGCTCGGTGATGGTGGCGAACTGCATGCATCCGGGGCACTCGAAGTCGGCCCACTCGCGGATGCGCACGGGCGCGTCCTCGTTGCCCATGAGGTAGCCGGCAGTGGCCACCGGCGGTGCGCTGGGATCGACCGGGAACAGGTCCTGCTTGGCAGGACGAGTGTTGAGGGCGATGGCAATTATGGCGGCGACAGCGATGCCGCCGATCAGGAGGTAGAACTTGCCGAATCCCCGGCGGCGCGGCGTTACCTTGGCCAAGCTATGAATCCTCGTCGTCGTCGGGCTTCCATTCAGTACCCCAGGCGCTCTCATCGCCGCGTAGCGCGTCGGCCACGATACGGCGATCGTTCGCGACCTCGGGAGTGTCGTAGGTTACCCGGACCTCGTAATGAAAAAGCTCGCTGCGGATCGCGCCCGTAAGCCTGATGAGCTCACCGGCGTGTCGCAGGAGGGCATCCTGGTGGTCCAACTCATGAATTCGGTCGGCCAGGCTCCGGAGCAACGCCTCCAGATTACGGGCCCGGCCCTCATCGTACGTCTGATCGGACATCTCTGTCATCCACGGTCGCTGGCCACACACGTGGCCGGTAAGCTATGATCGGAGCAATGTTTCGCAAGCGGGCAGCGAACCTGTACCTGGCCAAGAATGCACCCTGACCAACTGCGCGTAGCCGTGGGACCGGGCGCCGTCCACGTGGACCGTTACGGACACGGCGGCACGCCGGTAGTGCTCCTGCACGGCTTTGGCACGTCCAGCTTCCTCTGGCGTCACGTCGCGCCGCGGCTGGCTCGTCTAGGGCATACCGCATTCGCCATCGATATGTTCGGCTACGGAGAATCGGATCGCCCCTGGGACTCCGATTTCGGGGTCGCTGCGCAGGCCGAGTATCTGGACCAGGCACTCATATCGCTGCGAGTGGGCCGGCCGGTAGTGGTGGGCGTGGGGCTGGGCGGGGCCGTGGCCCTGCGGCTGGCCGCGACGCGTCCGGAGCGGCTGTCGCGGCTGGTGCTGGTCAACACTCCGGCGTTCGACCTGCTGCCTGGCCGCGAGGTGCGCATGGTGCAGGCGGCCACCGCCCGCTTTGCCCTCCGTATCTCCCGGGGCGTCATGGGTGTGGCCCCATTGCTCACACCGGTGCTCCGCGACGGTGTTGCCGACCCGGCCGCAATGCCCGACCGGCTGGTGGCGCGTTACCTGGCTCCGTACGTGGGTCGCGACGGTGTGCGGCACCTGCTGGTGCTGGCTGGGTCGGTACGCGGGAGAGAGGTGGAGGAGCTCCTGCTGGGAGCGATCGCCACACCCACCCTGGTGGTCTGGGGGTCACGTGACCGCTGGCTGGAGTCATCACTGGCCGACCGGCTCACGGGGGCCCTTGGCGACGCGCGCCTCGTACGCCTACCCGGCGTCGGGCGTCTGGTACCGGAGGAAGCTCCGGCTGAACTGGCCAACCTCATCCATGAATTCGCCGCCCAGGGGCAGGTGACGCAGGACCGATCGGGCGTCGGCGCTTACCGCCCGGATGGAATGTCGAATGACCCCGCCGATCCGGTTGCCGGCGACGTGGCGCCTCTGCACGGCGACGCAACTGCCGACACGGCTGGAAATAAGCCCTCCAATGAGTTAGATTGATACTCTGACCTCAACATGTGAGATACATGGCCAAACAGACAACTACACGGCGCAAGAGAGAGGTCGCGGAGCCTACGCCGTTCGAGCAGGCTCGCGACGAGATGTTCCAGCACATCATGCGGTGCGGAGTCATTGGTGCGGTTCCTGAGCACCAGACCGAGTGGTTCGGCGAGACAATGGGCTATCTGACCGATCGGTACCCCGAGCTCGAGGATGAGCAGGTTGAGCAGCTGCGTACACTTGGCGAGCGTTTCGTTCAGCCGCCCAAGCAGCACGAGGCCTCCTCGGCCGCCTGAGCCTCACCCGGCACCGCTGTACCGATAGCAGATACGGAAGTACATGAGACGCCCCCCGGCTTCCTTACCGGGGGGCGCTCGCATCCGTGGACGATCCTGCCGACTGTTGAAGTCTCATCGAGCATGGCGGAGAGCTACCGCGACGCGGAGTCCACCGCCCAGCCCCAGCTCGATCGCGGGCCTCACAGGACCGACGGAAGTGCGCTCGATGCCCATGGACACGCTCACCAGGGCGCGGCCGGTGCTACCGCGGACGGCCAGGACGCCGGCGGTGGCCTGGCCATACAGTCGCCAACCGGCGGCCGTGGCGGGATCCGGAGTGAACCTCGCGACAAACTCGGCACGGCCGCTGGCGGCATCGTTTACGGCGTCCGCTGGATGTCGCGTCACTCCGACGCCGACGACGCCACCGACGGACAGGAATGGGCTCACCGGCCAGAGAGCAGCCACGCCAGCCTGGAAGGTGGTGCTCCGCGCCGCGAGGAGATCGCCGCGGGCTTCGACTGTCGCCGGGCTACGCGCCAGAGCGCCAGCCGGCCGCTGCCCTGAAGCCTGACCGGCTGTCGCCGTGAGCAGGAGCGCGAGGCCGCCCAGAAAGCTCCGAACAGTCATCGAACCCGCTCGCGCCAGAGCACCATCGTGTAGTCGGCCACGGCAACGACGGACGCCAGGCCCGTGAGGACCACCATCATGCCCGCGCGAGCGGGAATCATGAGGGCCACGAGCAGGGTCAGCATCTGGAGAACCGTGACCAGCTTGCCTGGCTTGCGCGCCCTGAACTCCACCGGCCGCAACCAACTGACGCTGCTGGCAACGAAGAAACCGAGCGTGGTCATGATGTCGCGGGAGAGCACTATCGCGACCTGGGCTGGCGAGAGCGTTCCGTGGAGCACCAGGGCAAGTAGCGCCGTGAGCACGAAGACGCGATCGGCGACTGGGTCCAGGATGGCGCCGAAGCGCGACTTGCTGCCCAGCCGTCGCGCCAGCCAGCCGTCCAGCATGTCAGATGCCGCTGCGGCGATGACCAGGGCCACGCGCGCCTCCACCCTGGGCAGGACGAAAAACGCCGGCGCGAGAAAGAGGCGGCTCAGCGAGATGAGGTTGGGCAGGGTCAGCAGTGAGCCTCCTGGCATGGCACGCAACCTAACGGACTGCCTTGTGCTTCCCCATGGCCGCCCATAATGTCCCAGCCATGTGCCTTTCCGTCGCGCGCCGAGTGTACCGCGCTTCCCGTTGAGTGAGCGTGTGTTCCCCGTCCTCAATCACCTGACTGCCGACTTCATGGGCGTTCCGGCCGAGCAACTGCGTGACTCGGGCATGCTGAGCGGCCTGCTGATAGCTGCCGCGGGCGCCGCCGGCATCACCACGCGCGGCGCGCCACGGATGCAGACGATGCCGGACGAGCACATTTCCGGCTGGCTGCAACTGGAAGACTGCCACATTGCCGTGCACGCCTTTCCCGAGCGCGAGCTGCTTCTGCTCGACGTGCTCTCCGCCGCAACCCACGACGTCAGCAAGGCCATGGCCGTGTTCGCGCGACGGCTGCTCGCGCGCGAGGTCCGCAGCGAGCAGCGCCAACGAGGATGAGCCGCATCCTGCCGCTGTTGTACTGGGGCACGATGGCGGCGATCCTGATCTGGAACATCCAGTTGGCCGGTCGCATTGCCCAGAATCGCAAGGCACCGCGCCTCATAGCGCTGCTCAGCGCACTGGCTGGTCTCCTCATCCTTCCGGCGGCGATCGCCGCCGCGGCGGCTCCATCGCTGTACAGTGGCCGGGCAGTACAGGCGATCTCGTGGCTCTGGCCGTTGGTACACCTGATCGTGGTGCTGCAGGTGGCATCAGCACTGGTGCGGCGGCACGTCACGCCCGCCATAGGGATTCCCTTCCTGCTCCTGGACCTCGTGCTTCTCGGGGTCGCAGTAGCGCGCGATCAGGTGATGGACGGAGGCCAGACGGCCCACTGGCTGGTGGGGCTTGGTGCGGCGCATGCGGGCGCGCTCGGCATCATCCTGGGGCCGTTGGCGCTGTACTCGCCCGTGGCGCTGCAGATTCCGTTGCTCGCTCCGATAGCGCCCGCTCGCTGGCGATTGTCCGGAGCACTCCGAGCGGGGCTCGCGCTCTATGCTGCGGCGTGGACGGGGCTGGTGGTGCTCGTGGAGTATCCGAGGGCCGTGCGCGCGGTGGATGCTTTCGCCCGGTACGACGCGGCGCGGCTTCAGGAGCGACCGGAGGGCGACTTCAGCCTCGGATTGCAACTCTTTCCGGATATCACCAGGCCACCCCCGCCGTTGCTGCTGGCCAATGATATCGCCCTGTTCGACTCACTCGGCGTGAACGCCGTGAGCGTCACCATAGCACCGGAGGGGGCAAGGATAGCCACCCTGGACTCCCTCGCCCGGCTGCTCGAGGAAGTGCGTCGCGACACGACACAGTTGATCGTCTCGCTCGGCTACCCGAAGAATGCGCGCGCCAGCTACCGCAGGGATCCGGCTCGCTATACCGCCGACCGCATGCTCGAACTGCGTCGCATCCTGCGCATCCTCCGTCCCGACATCGTGGTACCGGCGGTGGATCCTTACGGGGAAGGTGCACGGACCATCGGTCGGCTGTCGCTGGAAGAGTGGCAGCGTTACCTGAGCGACGCGGCGGCGATTGTCCAGGAGGTCCGGCCGCGCACCCAGGTGGCCGTCGCGGCCTCGTCATTCGACGCGGCTGACAGTGCACTCTACGCCTGGGCGGCCGACCGCAGCTCTCCGATCGAGCTGGTGGGTTTCACCTTCTTCCCTTCGTTTGACGGCGGACTCTCGCTGGCCGCACGACTCGACGCAGCCGGACGCTGGCTCGGGGCCGGCGACACCCAGCGCCCCCCCAAGCCACACTGGGTGCTGCGCGCTGGTGCCTATCCGCTCGCATTCGGCGAGGACGCCCAGCGCCAGGCGCTCTGGGGCACCCTGGCGTGGGCCACCGCCCACGCGCAGGTGCGTGGAATGATCGTCGTGGATGCCGCCGACTACGGGCGAGTGACCGGGCTAAGAGTGACCGGCGGCCGGCTCAGACCGGCCGTCGCATCACTCGCCCAGGCCGTCCGGCTACTCCGTGAGGCCGCGCAGTGATGCCGCGCTCTTCGCTCCACGCACAACACCTTCCACGCGCCGCGCCGGGTCGAAGTACCTGCGAGCGACCGACTGGATATCCGACGCGGTCACCGCGCTGATGCTGGTGTCGTAGCTGGCCAACTCGCCCAGGCCGGTGCCGAGAAGCCACGCACCCACCATCTCGCCAAGACGGCTGCCGCCGCTCTCGCGAGCGATGGCGTGGGTGCCCAGAGTGTAGGTCCTGGCACGCTGGAGTTCCTCCACGGTCACCGGCAACTCGCGCAGCCGCTCGAACTCGGCGAGAAGGCCACGTCGGGCATCATCCTCGCGATCGGGCGATGTGGCGATGTAGGCGGCGATCATGCCGCCCAGCAGGCGCGTCACCGCCGAGACGCGAACCGTATAGGCAAGCGACTGCCGATCGCGCAGCTCGTCGAAGAACCGCCCACCGAGGCCACTGGTGATGTTCACCAGCAATTCGCTGGCGAATCGATCGGGGTCCCGACGGGATGGGCCGGGGAAGGCGAGGGCCAGTGCCGTCTGGGCCTTGTCGCGATCCTCCACGCGGATCAACTCCACATCCGTCCACGCCGGCGCCCCACCCGCAGTCCACGCGCAGTCGCCAAGTTCGGTGAAATGGCGGGCGACCTGGGCAGCCATCGCGTCGGGGTCGCCATCGCCTACCAGGCCGACCACGGCGCAACCGCCCATCACCTGGCGCCTGTGCCAGTCGCGTGTGTGAGCCACGGAGATGGCGGACAGCGACTGCTCGGTACCGGAGATCGGTACGCCATACGGATGGTTGACATAGGCGGCTTCCATGAGCAGCCGCATCGGCCAGCGATACATGTCATCGCGTAGCGACGCGAGTTCGGAGCGAGCGACGGCCAGTTCCGTCGCCAGCGCATCCTCGGGAATGGTGGCGTGTTGTGAGACATCGGCGAGCAGGTCGAGCGCCGCCGACAGGTGGGCTGCCGGCACGGAGACAGACCAGCCAAAGCTCTCGCTCGCCGCCGAACCGCCGAGCGCCGCGCCGATCATCTCGGCGTCCTCGGCGATCTGCGTCGCGGTGCGTCTCGTGGTCCCCTTGAGCGCCGTGCGGGTGAGCAATCTGGTAAGGCCCGCCAGTTCAGGCGGCTCGTCGCTGGCACCGCCCGCGAAGAAGACGCCCATGTGGGCGATGGGAGCGCCAGGCTTGGGCCATATGAGAATGGGCAATCCGCCACTCGTGCGGAATACATGTACACCAGCCTCGCGACGCTCGAGTACAGGCGGTGCTGGCGGATGGGCGGTGGCCACCGCGCTGCGCGGCTGGCTCGCCGGCAGCGGATCTGGTCGGGCCGCGCGCAACAGCGTCCGTACCTCGGCGCTGTCGGCGGCGAGCGCTGGCACGTGCTCGGGACGGTACACGACGAGCGCTGCCCGATCGGGGATCAGGTACCGTCGCACCACTTCGGTAACCTGCGACTCACGGGCGGTGAGCAGCGTCGTCAGGTAGCGCTCGCCAAGTTGCCAGCCACCGGCAGCCTCCCAACTGGCCAGGTAGCTCGCCTGTCCCTCCATCGTCTCCATCCGCCGTAGCCAGCGCGCCTCGAGCAGTCGTCGCGCACGTTCCAGTTCGTGCGCGCCCACCCCCTCGTCGAGGAGTGAGCGCAACTGCGCCCACGTCGCCCTGGCGGCCTCCAGTGCGTGCTCCGGGGGCGTCTCGGCATGCAGTACGAAGACACCGACATCACCCGGGGAGTAGTCGTAGGCAGAGACGCTGGATGCCAACTGTCGCTCGCGAACCGCGCGGTAGAGCCGCGACGCCCGCCCACCGCCAAGGACCATCGCGGCCAGATCGAGCAGCGGTGTGTCCGGATGCAATAGCCCGGGTGTACGCCAGCCAGCGGCGAGCTGGGTGCGCTGGATATCGCCACTCCATTCCCGGTAGCGGAACTCCGCATGATCTGGCTCGGCCGGGCCGGCCTGACGCGTCACGGGGCCGGCGGAAATATTCCCGTAGAGCCGCCGGACCGCGATCATGGTCTCGTCCGGATCGACGTCGCCGGCGATACTCAGGATGGTGTTGCCAGGCCGATAGAAATTGCGATAGAAGGCCAGCAGCGAATCACGACCCAATGCGCGCAACGCTTCGGGACGTCCCATCCGCCAGCGCCGCATGCGATGATGATCGTGGAGCAGTTCGTAGAGGCTCTCGACGGTGATGGCGTGAGGATTGTCGGCCTTCCGCTTCACTTCCTGGATGATCACCTCCAGTTCGCGACGCAGCTCCTCCTCGTCGATCATGGAATGCGCGAAGGCATCCGCCTGCACCTCCAGGCCGGCGAGAAAGCCCGCACTGGGAAGGACGGCGTAATAGCTGGTATGATCGTAGATGGTGTGCGCATTCAGGTAGCCGCCGCTGGCCTTCGTCTGCCTGGCTACCTCTCCCACGCCACGAGTCGGCGTCCCCTTGAAGAACATGTGCTCCAGCACATGGGCTATGCCCACGACGTCGTCGGTCTCGTCGAAGTAGCCGGCGCGGACATGCGTGACAACGGCAGCCACTGGCGACGAGGTATCCCGGCGCAGGAGCACCGTGAGCCCATTGTCCAGCACGTGCCGCTGGACGCCGGACGGGTCCAGGCCAAGGAGGGAACTCGTGGTGGTGGAGGGAGTCATCTGGGCAGTCGGAGTCGGGCGCCGGCACTCGAGCGCGAGATGCGCGCAACGACGACGTCAGCGACTATCGATACCGGCAGGTTCCGGTCCAGAGATCCGGGTGTGGTCGACTGGAGCGACTACGCGCCAGGGCCCAGGCCGCCGGCCGGTTGCGCTCCGGCAGGTGCGGCCGTGCACACAGTCCAGTCGCCCGGGCCGGCGCGATCGATGAAGCGTCGGCCCAGCTCGAACTGCCCCAGGCGGAGCAGCGCGCAACCCAGGTAGCCCTGTGCCGCGCGATCGGCGGGATCGAGCTCGATGGCCCGCATGTAGAAGCGCCTCGCCAACTCGGGATTGCCCGTGGCGAGCATCAGGTTTCCCATCTCACGCTGCGCGATGGAGCTCTCGGGATCGAGGCGGATCGCATTCTGCAGCTCCTGCTGAGCCACGGTGATGTCGTTCTGCTCCCGCGCAATGCGCGCGAGATAGACATGTGGCAGAGCCATCTCCGGGCGTTTGCGGGCGATCTCGGCGAAGGCCAGCCGGGCCTGGTCACGCTGACCCTGCACGTAGAGCTGCGTGGCCGCATCCATGCTCCGTTTGCCACCGACCCGATTGGTTACCAGCCACCAGGCACCCAGTGGGAGAACCACGAGAAAGAGTGCCAGAATGGCCACGATGACGCTGGCGGGAATGGCTCGCCTGGGAGTGGACCCGATGAGGGAAGAGGGGTCGTCGACCGGGGCGGAAGCAGGAAGGTGGGGCAACGGAGTCGGGTACGACTGACCGGGCCCGCTTCCCGTAGCCGGCGGCGGGACCGTCACGCCGTCCAGCGCCGCACTCAACTGGTCCACCGCCGCCCGGGCGGCGCTCACATCGGCCGCCGCGACACTGTAACCGGGCAACTCGGCACGGTCCGCGGCAGCGCGGAAATCCACAAGCGCGTGAGCCGCTTCCAGCGTCAACAATTCACGCTCGCGAACCTCGCGCACGAGCGCCTGGCCGGCCAGTGTGGAACCGCCCAGGAGGGCCCGAAGTACGACTTCCGTGGCCGACCAGGCGGCGCCGAGTTCAGCGCCCAGTTCCTCGTTCGGGCGGTTGCGCTGCAGACCGGACACCAGCGGCCGGACGCGATCCAACGCGCCCAGCGCAGCCCGGCGGTTGGGCGCGGTAACCGGTCCGGTCAACGTACTATGCGCAGAAGGCCCGCCTCGGCGCTGTCGCGGATGAAGCTCTCGGGATCGGCGGTGGAGATCTGCACTCCGGAGCGCTCGAAGGCCCGCTGTGCCTCAACGCTCATGTAGGCATCCACCGAGCGGCCGGCGTAACCGCCATCCGCGTCGCACATCTTGCGAACGATCTCGGCCCAGCTTCCATCGAAGCGACTGCCGTCCACCTGCACCGTATGACCGGGGGCACGCTTGCCACCCAGCTCCGGCGGCTGGACGGCACGCGGCTCCACCAGATCGGCCAGCAACGCGCCGAACAGCTCCAACTGGCTGCGACCGCTCTCGAGCACCTCCTCGTTGAATCGCTGCTCGATATCGGCCAGCATATCATCCAGCGAATCGGTACCGGAAGCGAGCTCGACAAGACGAGCCTCCCATGGCTTCAGCTCCGAGTCCTCATCGGTGAGCTTGTAGATCGTCTTCTTGAGCTCCATCAGTCGCCAGATTCCCAGCTCGTCCCAGTGCTCTTCGGGCCGGGTGCGGTCCAGGTGGTAGAGAGCGGCATCGTGATCGCCCAGATCATAGAGCACGTTGCCGAGGTAGATCCGCCCCTCCGCGTAGTCGCCGTCCAGTTGTACAGCGCGGCGGAGAGTGGCAACAGCGGCCTCCTCATCGCCCAGCCGGTGCTGGATGTAACCCAGCAGAGCCACCGCCTCGGCGCTCTCGGGGGCCTGGGCGATGACGACTTCGGCGAAGCGGCGCGCTTCCTCCGGCAGATCCTCGCGGAAGAGGGCGCGCGCCACCTGCAGCATGAGCTCCAGGTCGTCCTGATAGCCCAGATCGAGCAATCGCTGCATCGTGGCACGGGCAGCATCGTGATCGCCGAACTTGAGCAGCGTCTCACCCAGCCCGGCCAGGGCATCCTCGTGCTCGCCGTCGAGCACCAGCGCCTCATCAAAGCTGCGCCTGGCCCATGCGAACTCTTCGCGAGCGAGGCGGGCGTAGCCCACCCCCACGTGGAGTTCCACGGAATGGGGATAGACCGTGAGGCCTTCCCGCAGGACGTCCAGCGCCTCGTCGTAACGCCCCTCGTTGTACAACTGGTGTGCCCGCTCGTCGTATTCTTCAGAGCTCAGGAAGGGGTTGGCCATGGCGCGTCAGTCCTCGCGGTGAGAGGTATGGCTATTGTACCACGGAAGCAGCCACGTGTTCAACCTTTTTCCTCCGTTGCAAGCTGCTGCAGCTCGACGGCGATCTCTCCCGCCAGCCTGCTGTTCGCTTCGAGGAGGGCAAGGTTGGTTTCCATAGACCTGCCACCGGTGGCTCTGTTGACGGCAGCGAGCAGGAAGGGAGTCACTTCGGCCCCGCGCACTCCCTCCCGGCTGGCGGCAGCAAGAGCGTCGGCAATGGCGCCCTCGACCAACTCCCGCGGGAGTGCAGCGTGGGCAGGCGGCGGCTGGACCACGAGCAGGGCGCCCGGACGACCGATGGAGCGGCCGGCGAGGAAGACTCGCGCGATCTCGCCGGCCGTCCGGGCGTGCATGCTCAACGGGAGGCCTGTGCCGACGGTGAAGAAGCCAGGCATCTCCTTCGTGCGGTAGCCGATCACCGGAACGCCGTGAGTCTCCAACCGCTCCAACGTTCCAGGCAGGTCGAGGATGGACTTGGCTCCCGCGCAGACGACGATGACCGGTGAGCGGCCCAACTCTGCCAGGTCGGCCGATTCATCGAACCGGGGCTCGCGATGGAGGCCGCCGATTCCCCCCGTGGCGAAGACCCGGATTCCGGCGTGCGTGGCGAGGGCGAGTGTGGCGGCGACCGTCGTAGCACCGTCCAGGCCGTTGGCCATCGCTGCGCCAAGGTCGCGAGCAGACAGCTTGGCAACACCGTCACGCGCCAGGAACCGGGCCAGGTCTGCGGGTTCGAGGCCCAGGGAAGGCACGCCCCGGACGACCGCGGTAACGACCGGCTCGGCACCAACCGCGGTGATGGCGGCAGCCATCTGATCGTGCGCCTGAGCGTTCGCCGGTTCGGGCAGGCCCTGGGCGAGCACCGAACTCTCGAGCGCCACCAGCGGTCGGCCGGCATCGATCGCGTCAATGACAGCGGCAGTTGCCCTGAGGGGTGGCGGGGGCAGCCAGCCGTTCATCCGGGCCGGGCTCAACTGGCAGCCTCGGACGGGTCGTCAGCGGCGGACGCGGCGCCAGCGACGGGCTCTGGCGGCCTCAAGGGCTCCGCGCTCAGCAGCAGGCGATCGGGGGCCGGACCGATGTAGCGCATGGGCCAGCAGGTGGTGAGGGTGAGCGACGCCTCGGAGGTGGGGAAGATGGAGGCAGCGCTTGCAGCGACTATGCGGCGACCGGTGATACGCCAGGTGGTGCGATAATATTCGGTAACTGTCACAACCGTGTCGCCTATGCCCAACTCGGCGAGGCGACGAAAATGCATGTCCCGATGGGCACTCACGACAGCATTGCCGGCCCCGCCCGGGAGCGGCGTTCCCGGCATGTGCCCCGGGCCCGCATTGAGCACTGCGTCGCCCACGCCCTCCACGATCACCTCATCGAGATCGATCTGTGGGACGAGCAGGCGGGAGACGGGCGTGCCCTGGGCGATAGGTCCCGGGCGGTCGGCCAGGTGGGCATTGGCCGAGCGCAGGGCAGCGCGCGCCTCGATTCCGGCCCATTGCCTCCGGGCCGCGTCCCGATCCATCAGGCCGCGGCCGTAGCCCGTGCCGACGAAGCCGAGCAGCCCCACTCCTGCCACGAGGAGCAACCATCCGAGTGCCCGTCTCACTTCCCGACCTCCTCCCATCTCGCCCGAGTCATCACCACCACAACCTAGCGGCGCGAGTCCAGCCTTGCACCACCATGTCCATTCTGACGACCCGTCAGCCCTTCCGTCGTAACAGCGTGAGCCCCGATCCCAGCAATCCGGCGCCAACCAGGGCGAGGAGAGGCATGTCGGTGGCCGTATCAGGCGGAGTTATTCCGGTGGCCGACGGCCGGATGGGCACGGTAGCTGGTGACGGCGCGGACGGTGCACGCGTGGTATCAGGCGGGGTTATTCCGGTGGCCGACGGCCGGATGGGCACGGTAGCTGGTGACGGCGTGGACGGCACGAGCGTGGTGGACGGCGGTCGGCTACTGCCCGGCGGCGCCGCGGGGCGCGGGGCTGGCTCCGGGGGCACTGGCGGGAGCGGCGGCAATGGACGCACTGAATCGCCAGGATTGACGGGAATGGGCGCCACGGGAACGCCTCCTCGCCGCATGCTGCTGGCAGCGGAGTCGACCCACGCCTTCATGTCCAGCCGCTTCTCGAGGGCGATCGAGTCCCGCCGCGCGACGACAGTGCTCTCGGCGGCGGCCGCCGCCGCCGGCGAGACGGGCGGCGGTGGGGCGGTCAGGCCGCTGGCGAATTGCGCCGACGCAGTGGCGGGCACGGCCGCCAGTACGATGAGCGCGCCGAGCAGACCGGCCATACCCAGGTTGATGGATCTGGCAGTCATGGAGGAGCGGCCGTGACTCATGCGGGTATCGTGGTATGTGAGAGGGTCATACGGTGACTCCGCGTGGTGATGAGGGCGAAAAGGGCATGACGCGTGCCGCCCGGCAGACCACGAATCGCGAGTTGCCTGCTCAGGGTGGCGTCCCGTGATCCGGCACCAGCCAACTGTTCACCATTGCCTCTCCCATTCTGGCCATGAGCAGTTGCGGCTCGTTGTCGAGCACCCAACGTCGATCCACGTTCTCCTTCGTCAGGACGCAACCAACCACGCGCGCGGGCAGGTACCAGAGGGAGCACTCGGTACGCACCTGATCGTCGGCGCCGGTCTTGTGGGCCGCGCGTACCCCATCCAGGTAGCGCTGCAGGAGTTGTTCATCCTCATTCCCTTCCAGGATCACCAACATGGCCGAATCGGCCCGTGGGCCGACCGCCTTGCCCTCGGCGAGCATTCCGAACAGGCGCGCCATCTCGTTGGGTGTGGTGACGCCCAGGCCGTACCTGGCCGAACTGTCCATGGCGACGCTGGTGAAGCGCTGGAAGGTTCGCGAATGGACCTTGGTGTGCGGCAGCCCCAACGCCTCCATCTTCTCCCAGACCCGACGCATGGGAATCTTGTCGAGAAGAAGGTTGGTCGCCGTGTTGTCGCTGATCGTGGTCATGAGCCATGCCGCGTCGGCAACCGTTATCTGGAGCCCGGAATGCATGAACTGCAGCGTCCCGGAGCCGGGAACATGGTCAATGCCTATGACCGTCAGCGGATCGTCGAGAGCGATCTTCCCCTGCTCCACCTGGTCGTAGAGAGTCACGAGGATCGGTACCTTGATCAGGCTGGCGGTGGGAAACGTCTCGTCGCCCCGACGATCGATGTGCTCGCCGGTCTCCAGATTGGTGACCGCGTAACCCACGATGCCCCGATGAGCCGACGCCAGCGAATCGAGCGTCCTCTGGAGCGCCGCAATGTCGCCCCGCGGCTGCGGTACCGGCCGAGCGGCACCTGCCGGAGCCGTGGCCCCGGCGACCGCTTGCTGGGCGCCGGCGCACGCTGACGCGCCAAGCAGGAACCACGAGGCGACGAGGAGAGACGTCCCAGCGAAATCCAGTGCGCGGACAGAGGTGGCGCGTGAGGCGCGAAGACGACCGTGTCCGACCCTCGGGCACAGTGGCCGGAGCGGCTCACGGTCGCTCCGCGCGCCGGACATCAGTCGGGGTCGGCAAAGAGGTCCGCCTTCCTGGCCTCCACGAGTTCACGGTCGTGCGAGGTGGGATCGTACATGGCGAGAAGCTTGATCGTCTCACCGGGCCAGGCATCGAACTCCTTGCCGGTGTTCTGGTAGACCTTGATCTCGTGACCATCCTCGAACTTCATGATGATAAGCGGATAGTCGTTGTTCACGTACTGCTTGCGCATCTTCTGGGGGGGACGGCTCGTCATGATCGGTAGTCTCGGTCAGTGAGGGGAGGGGGCGAGCGTCGAGTTTCCGGTTTCGGCTTCGAACACCCAGTGTCGATCGTGCGTGGGTGGAACTGTGGAGGGTCAGGTGACGATGGACGTACGCGCGGTATGCTCGCGCCAGCCATCGGTGGTGAGTGCCTCGTGGATCGCGACCATGGCGACCTCGAGCTCGTCGTCAGTGGTGTAGAAGTGAGGAGCCACGCGGATACCCGCGTTGGGTCGAAAGTCAACGATGATGTCGCGCGCGAGAAGATACTGTGACACTTCATAGCCGTGCGCAACATCCAGCGCCACCGTACCGCCCCGGCGAAGCGGATCGAGGGGAGCGCGCACGGGGAATCCGTGCTCCTCGGCCAGTTCGACAAGCCGCGCCGTCTGCCTCATGCTCTTGGCCCTCACGGCGCCTATGCCAGCCTCCAGCAGTAGCCGTGGACCCTCGATGGCGGCGTGCAGCGCGGGGATGGATGGCGTACCACCCAGCCACCGTTGCGCTCCCGTGGCGAACTCCATTTCCGCCTCGAAGGCAAAGGGATGGGCATGGGCCTGCCAGCCGGTGACAGTTGGCACCATGGAGTCGTCGAGCCCGGGCCGAGCGTAGAGGAAGGCGCCGCCGGGGCCGCCGCACAGCCACTTGAGTACGCCGCCGAGGTAGAAATCGACGCCGAGCGCGTGGACGTCGACCGGGAGCACGCCCACGGCATGGTAGCCATCCAGCGCGACCAGCGCTCCCACCGCCCGTGCCCGCTCGCAGATCGCCTCCACATCCATGACATATGCTGAGCGGAAGAGCACATGGGAGATGGCGACCAGTCGGGTCCGCTCGTCGATCGCGGCGAGCATTCGCTCGCTGTCGACCGTCAGGCCACCGTCGTCCGATGGCACGGCCACGACCCGTGCGCCCAGCCTTGCCCCCAGGCCATCGTAGACATAGCGGACCGAGGGGAAGTCGAGCTCGGTAGTGACGATGGTGTCGCGTTCCGGTGGATAATCGAGGGCCGAGATGATGGACGCCTGTCCGGCGGAGACGTTCGGGATCATGGCCACCTCACCTCTGGCTGCCCCGATCAGCGGGGCCAGGCCGTCGCCCACCCTGAGCGGCATGTTCCACCAGCCGCGGGCCCACGCGCGTACACCCCACCCATCCCACTCGTCGGCATACTCCAGCAACCGCTCTCGCGTCGCCCTGGGCATGGCGCCGAGCGAGTTGGAGACGAGATAGGTGGAGCGCGCGAGACTGGGAAACTGCTCGCGAAAGCGCAGCAGCGGGTCGTGAGTCAAATTGCCTGACGGAGACGGTGGACGGGCGGGGGCGGAACGGCGATGGAGCGCACCGCTCCCCGACAAACGTACCGCCGCGACTGGACGCTGGGCAGTCCTGGTACGGGTCCACGGATGGACGTGGCTCGAATCTTCCCCTCAACCCCAACGTTCATTCTCATTCAGCAATCTGTCCTGTCCATACCAACCCGGAGAGTTTGATGGCCTGCGTCCAACCCCGTTCGGTTCCACGCCTGGTTCTGGCCGCCCTGTGCGCCGTTGCCTTCGCGGCACCCGCCGCCGCCCAGGGCGCACCCACGATGGTCACCGGGGTGGATGTCGCCCCGGCGGCGATGCCCACCGTCGCAACGACGCCGGCGATCCCGCTTGCCACGGCTGCGGACTCGACGCCGATCCAGCCGCCATTCACCGCGGCCGGCGTGGCCGGCGTTCACGCCATGGTGGCCGCGGATGCCCTGCCGCGCGCGGCCGGGCGGGCGGAATCCGTGTCGCCAGCAGCTCTCGCGCAGCGCGCCCGGCGTGGCCTGCATCACAGCCAGGTGCTCATGATAGTTGGCGGAGTCGCGGTCGTCCTCGGTCTTGTTACCGATGGAGCCGCGAGCGACCTGCTGCTCATCGGTGGCGCTGGCGTGGGGTTGTTCGGGCTGTATCAGTACCTGCAGTGACGGGCACGCTCGTGCCCGACGCCGCCGACGACTTCCTGCTCGTGGCGGCGCGGGCCTGACGTTGTCTGAAGTGTGATGGAGGCGCCAGTGACGGACGCGCCCGACGCCTGAGTGGCGCGGGCGCGTCCGTTTCGCCGGGAGTGTTCGGCGATCAGTCTCCGGCCGTTGCCACTCCGAGATCGAGCGATCCATGTCCCTTCTGGCGCCTGGCGGCGCGAGCCTCCTGCCATCGCGCCAGCGTCCGATACAGGGCAGGTAGTACCAGCAGGGTGAGAATGGTGGATGTTATGAGGCCACCGATGACCACGCTGGCGAGGGGACGCTGCACCTCACTGCCGGGACTCGTGGACAGGGCCATGGGGACGAAGCCCAGGCTGGCGACGAGCGCCGTCATGAGCACCGGCCGCAACCTGTCCTGGGAGCCCGTGCGCACCGCCTCTTCCAGCTCCATACCCTCCTCGCGTAACGCGTTCAGGTGCGTCACCAGCACCACGCCATTCAGCACGGCGATACCGAAGAGCGCGATGAAACCAATACTGGCCGACAGACTCAGGTTCAGGTCGCGCAGCCAGAGCACGGCTATTCCACCCACCAGTGCGAATGGCACGTTGAGCAGCACCAGACCCGCCTGGAGCGTGGAGTGGAACGACGCGTAGAGAAGCAGGAATATCAGGATCAACGACGCGGGTATCACCAGGCGCAGGCGGCCCATGGCGCGTTGCTGGTTCTCGTACTGCCCGCCCCACTCGAGGAAGACTCCGGCGGGAATTTTCAGCTCGGCAGCCACCAGTGAGCGCACCTCACTGACAAAGGAGCCGAGGTCACGTCCGCGCACGTTGCTCAGGACGAGCATCCGACGCTGCCCATTCTCATGACCGATCACTTCGGCGCCGGTGCCGGTCACGAAATCCACCACCGCGCCGAGCGGGATGACAGCGCCGTCAGGGGCACGCACGAGAATGCCGCGCAACGCCTCGGCATCTCGCCGCTGGTTCTCCGGATAACGCACCGCGACCCCTATCCGACGCGGGCCGTCGACGATCTCGGTGGCTACCTGGGCGCCCATCGCCTGCTCCACCGCATCCCGCACGTCGGCCACGGAGAGCCCGAAGCGAGCCAGTGCCTCGCGACGAACCGTCATGCCTATCTGACCGACGCCGTCGCTCACCTCCACGTGCAGGTCGGCGTTGCCGGGAACCCTGGCTATGATCGCCCGCACCTGTTCCGCGACCAGCCTGTTCTGGTCCATGTCAGGGCCCACGACCTTGACACCCAGGTCGGTCTTGATACCGCTCTCCGCCTCGTCCAGGCGCATGGCCAGAGGCTGGGTAAAGGCGACCTCCACCCCCGGCAATACACTCAGCGCGGAGTCCATGGCTGCCACCAGTCCCTCGCTCGTCTTGGCCGTGGTCCACGTCTTACGAGGCTCGAGGATGACGTACATGTCGCCCTCGAACAATCCCATTGCCTCGGTGGCAACGTCCGGGCGCCCGCCCTTCGTGACCACGGTCTTCACCTCGGGGAACTCCATCACGATCCGCTCGGCCGCCGTGGTGAGCATGGTGACGTCGGCCAGCGACACGCTGGGTAGCGCCAGCGTGTTGACGAGGATCGCGCCCTCGTCCAGCGTGGGCATGAACTCCGTGCCAATGTGGACGAGCGACCAGACAGCCACGATGATCCCCGTGGCCGACACCGCCACGACCGGCCGGACATGTTCCAGCGCCCAGTTCAGTATGCCTCGATAGCGCCTCTCCAGCATGTCCTGCATCTTGCTCCGGTCCTCCACGGCATGGCGGAGCACGATCGACGAAACAGCAGGAACGTAGGTGAGGGCGAGGAGGAGGGAGCCGAGCACCGCACAGACCACCGTGAAGGCCATCGGGATGAACATCCGTCCCTCCATCCCATCCAGGGTGAAGATGGGGATGTAGACGGCAACGATGATGGCGATCCCGAACAGCACTGGCCGCGCGACCTCCAGCGCAGCGTCGCGAAGGATGGTCAGCCGGTCGCCCACCTCCTGTTTCTCCAGGCGACGTATGAAGTTCTCGACCATCACCACCGATGCGTCCACCATGAGCCCGAAGTCCAGCGCGCCCAGGCTCATGAGGTTCGCCGAGTAGCCAAAGACGTACATGCCGCTGAAGGCGATCAGCATGGACAGCGGGATGACCGAGGCGACGATCAGCGACGCGCGCACATTGCGCAGGAAGAGGAAGAGGACGGCGATCACGAGTATGCCGCCCTCCACCAGGTTCTTCACGATCGTGAAGGAGGTGCGACTGACAAGCTCGGTCTGGTCGTAGAACGGCGTGACCGTGACATGCGACGGCAACGCCGATTCTATCTCCGCCATGCGCTCCTTGACGGCGGCGATCACACGACGCGAGTCGGCGCCCTGGAGCTTGAGCACCATGCCGCTAACCACCTCGCCCTTGCCGTCCTGGGAGACGGCTCCGTGTCGGGGCAGGCCTCCCTTCTCCACGGTCGCCACATCGCCGACGGTTATCCCGACGCCGCCGCGAGTCGCCACGACCACGCTGGCAATCTCCTCCGGCGTTTCCACGCGTCCGAGCCCGCGCAGCGTGTAGCGCTCACCCCCGGTCTCCAGGTACGAGCCACCGAACGTCATGTTGTTGCGCTCGAGAGCGTCGTGCACCTCGCTGAGCGTGAGGTTTCGCGCCGCCAGCCGCACCGGGTCCACCACGACATGCACCTGCTCGGTGAAGCCACCCCAGGAATTCACTTCCGACACGCCCGGCACTGTCCGCAGACGCGGCCGGATGATGAAGTCGTGCAGCGTCTTGAGATCGATCAGCGACATCGAATCGCTGTGGACCGTGTACTGGTACAGCTCTCCCATGGGTGTCGAAACCGGCCCCAACGACACGCTGGCGCCCTCCGGCATCTGCTCCGCGGCGTCGGCAATCCGCTGGGTGACCAGCGTGCGCGCGAAGTAGATGTCCATGTCGTCCGGGAACGACACGGTGGTGAGCGACAGGCCGAACTTGGAGACGGAGCGCACGCCCTCGGCACCCTGGAGGCCCATGAGTGAAGACTCGATGGGATAGGTGACGAGTTGCTCCACATCCTCCGGGGCCATGCCGGGTGCGGTGGCAATCACCTCGACCCTGATGCCCGTCAGGTCAGGGAAAGCGTCGAAGGGGATACGACTGAGGGCGAGCAGCCCGGCCACGATGATTGCCGCGACCCCACCGATCACTGTCCGACGGTGGTGCAGCGCGAAGTCGATGAGGCGTTTCATGGCTGCTCCTGGCCTTCGCGCCGGCGAATGATCTCCGCCTTGGCCACCGCCGCACCTGTGGTCACCACACGGGCGCCTTCGGTGACCCCGGCCACGATCTCCACCCGTTCACCAGTGCGCCGACCGACGCGGACAGGAACTGCCTCCAGCAGTGCTCCTTCACCACGTTGCTCGTAGGTGACCACCACCGTGTCTCCGGCCAGCGCCTGCACCGCCCCGGCGGGAACCGAGAGTACCGGCGGACCCGGTGGGCCCAGAAGCTCGGCGGTGGCGAACATCTCCGGGCGCAGTACGCCCTGGCCCGCCACGTTTGCTCGCACCTCCAGCCTTCGCGTGACGCTGTCCACCACCGGCGAGAGTCGTGAAACGGTGGCGGTGAATCTCCTGCCGGGCAGCGCATTGACAGTGAAGTCGATCGCGCTCCCCACGCCAATGTCACCAGCCTGGGTCTCGGGGAGCCACACGAGGAGGACCAGCGAACCGGTACGACTGACCGTCACCAGTGGTGCTCCCAGCGTCACGACGGCGCCCGGTTCGGCATGGCGAGCGACCAGCACCCCGTCAAACGGAGCGCGCACGAGGACGTAGTGCGGGTCCACCCCGGGCGGCACCGGACCGTCGCCCAGCAGGTGGTCGAGGAATTCGGTCGCGCGGGTCAGCTCGGCCTCCGCCTGGGTCAACATTGCCCCGGCGTCTTCCCGAGCGGCAACGGCCCGCTCGAACTCCGCCTGTGACAGCGCCCTCGCGGCGAGAAGACGCTCGGCCCGTTCGGCTTCGGTGACGGCGAGGGTGGACGCCGTGCGGGCGCGTGTCACTCCGGCCTGGGCGGTGGCCAGGGCGGCTCGCGCGTCCATCATCTCATGGCTGTGGATGGCTACCAGCAGTTGACCACGCCTCACCATGTCACCCGGTTGTACCGTGACGGTCGCCACGCGCCCGTCCACGATGGCGCCCAGCGGCTCCGTCGCGGTGGGGTCCATGATGATCCGCGCCGGTCCGGTCCACCCGTCGCGCCAGGCATGCAGTTCGACACGAGCCGTGTCGAAGCCGGTTAGAGCGAGAGTGGCGGCCGACATCAGCACGGTATCGCGCGACCTGGTGGTGGCTACCACATCCGCATCGGGCGACGGAACGCTGTCTCCGCCGCCACAGGCGGTGAGCAGAGCAAGGGCGATGGCGGCCATGATGCCTGGCCCGAGTACGCCTGGCGAGCGGCGATACGAGGACATGATGGCGGAATTGGTTGGATGGCGCATCAGAAGGCCTCGGGAAGTGGCTCGCCAAGCGCCTGGAGCAGGTCGAGGCGGGCGAGTTGGAGGTCGGTGATCCAGCGCAGGGCGGCCTCGTCCAGCTCGGCGGCGGCGCGCTGTGCATCGAGCAATTCGAACAGTGTGGCGCCGCCTTCGCGGTAGGCCGCCTGGACTATCTGGGCCACCTCAGCGCCTCGCGCGCCAGCACCCGGCGCCAGTGGCAGGAGGTTGCTTCGCAGCCGTTCATAGGCCGCCGCAGCAGTGGCAACCTCAGCGCGCACCTGCAGCTCGGCCTGGCGGAGCGCCGACCGTGCCTGCAGAAGCTCGCCATGGGCTACCTGACGGGCCGGGCCGTTCCTGTCCAGTAACGGAATGGACATGCCGATCGAGATCGTTCCGCCACGATCGCCGCCGCTGTTCCGCGTGCCACCGCCTATGGAGACATCACCCACCGCTACCAGACGTTCCACCTTCACCCGACGCTCGGCTGCCTCGACCGCGGCCATGGCAGCGCGCAGTTCGGGACGCTGGGCGACGGCGACAGACTGGAGCGAATCGAGCGCGGGGAGCGCGGGGAGCGCGGGCAGCATCGACTCGACGCCCAGCGGCATCGGATCACCCAGGCTGTCGGCGGCCACACCGACGGCGACGGCGAGCGCCGAGTGGAGCCGCTCGGCGTCAACCGCCACCAGGGCTGCCTTCGCCCGACCGCGGTCAGCCTCCAGACTCGTGCGCAGTGCCGCTCCCTCGGATGCCGCACCCTCGCGCCAGCGGGTGGAATCGTAGCGGGCAATTTCCACGAGAGCCGTGCGCTGCCTTTCGGCCGCCAACTGCAGCGAGGCGCCGAGCGCTGCAAGGTGGTATGCCCTGGCAGCATCGAAGAGCACGGAGTTGGCCACCGCCTGCGAGTCGGCCACGGCCGAGCGATCGGTGGCGCCTGCGGCGCCGCGGGCGACAAAACGTCGACCGGTGATGTCGATCGGGAGCACGGCGGTGATGAATTCATCAGTAGGTGCCGCTGCTCCCATGCCCTCACGACGCCACTCCAGGTGGGGGTTGGGGAACGCCGCTCGTTCGGATGCGCCGCCGACGCGCGCGAGTCGCCGTCCCGCGGCGTCGACGAGCAGCGGATGACTGACTCTCGTCATCCGGAGCGCCTCGGCGAGGGTCAGCGTGGGTCGACTGTCGCCAGCTGTCACACTGGATGGCGACATCGTCGTCTGGGCCAGGGCAGCGGATATCGGCGAGGCCACGAGGATCGCGGCCAGTACTGCTGCCAGGCGGAGGGGATGGATGCAGTTCATGGCTCAAGAGTAGAGCGCGAAGATGAACTGGCTGTGAACGGGAACCGCGGCTCACCAACGAGAGTCCAGCGCCGGTCAGCCGATATGTCCCACTCCCCTGCTCTCGTTGGCCGCCTCGGCGGAGCGCGCGGTGTTCGCTCGATCGCTCCCCGCCACCTGTTGCACGGCGGGGGAGGCGGATGTGAGTGGGAAACGGACCGTCACGCGGGTGCCTGCTGGGTGGGCAGCATCGATGCTGATGGTGGCCCCATGTCGCGCTGCCACCCAGGCGGCGATAGCGAGGCCGAGTCCGCTTCCGTCGGGCGCCAGCCGGCGGCCCTCGGCGCCGCGGTAGAAGCGCTCGAATGCCCGCTCGCGATCCGCTGCCGCCATCCCGATTCCACTGTCCTCGACCTCCAGCACCGCCACGTCCTTGTCCTGCCGTACGGCCACCGAGACGCGGCCGCCGGCCGGCGTATAGCGGATGGCATTGTCCACGAGCACGCCGAGCAGGCGACGAATGAGTATGGCGTCGAGCGCGACCGGCGTCTCCTCCACGATCGGCAACTCCAGCGCTACCCCCTTGCGATGGGCGAACGCCGTCCAGGCACCCAGCGCCCCGACCACGACGTCGTCCAGGTAGCCCGGCGCGAGCAACACGTCCTGGCCACCGGCGTCGGCGCGCGCGAGATGGAGCAGTTCGTCCAGCATCCCGCTCACATCCGTCAGTTCATCTCGCAACTGGTTCAGGGCGACGGCCGTGTCGCCACCCTTGACCCGCGGGTCGAGGGCCAGCTCGACTGTGCCCCTCATCCGCGCGACCGGGGTACGCAATTCATGAGCGGCGTCGGCGAGAAAACGTCTCTGCTGCGACAACGCTCCGTCCAGGCGATCGAGCAGGGCATTGAAGCGGGTGCCCAGACGGGCGAACTCGTCCACCTCGGGCCCCACGGGCAGGCGCTCCGAAGACCTCTCAGCGGTGATTCGCTCGGCCGCCGTCGCCATCTCACGGACGGGGCGCAGGGCGCGTCCGGAAAGCCACCAACCACCAATGGAGGCCACGACCACGCTGAGCAGGATGATTCCACCGAACCAGAAGTCCATCCGCCTGAGCAGCGCGACATCGTCCGCTTCACTGGCTATGATCCGAACGCGCCATCCTGGTGCCAGGGCCGGGTCGAGCGGGAGTTCGATGGTACGGAGCGGCGGCTGGAGCAGTGGCCGGGGCGGCCGGGCGGCCAGTTCCGACAGGTGAACCCCCGGCGGTGGCAGGAACTGAACGTGTCGCCCGGTGAACATCAACTGATGGGCGGCAAGATGCTCGACCGTGGAATTCACGGTGCGGTACTCAGCCAGTTCATAGCGGAAGAAGCTGGTGACGAGCCCCCCGCTGAGCTTCAGCGACTTGTCGAAGTTCTCGTGGAGAGTCTCCACGAGCGCCAATCGCAGCCCCATCACGGCGAGTACGAAGGCGGAGAACAGGGTGAGCGCATACCAAGCGGTCACCCGCGCCCGCACGGAGTGGCGGGGCTGGATCACCGGACGGATCCCGGCTCGCCCAGCCGGTAGCCAGCACCGCGGACGGTGCTCAACAGCGGCTGTTCGTGTTCCCTGTCGATCTTGCGACGGAGCCGGGCGATATAGACGTCGATCACGTTGCTGAACGGATCGTAGTTGTCGTCCCAGGCATGAGCGCTGATCTGTTCGCGCGTCACGACACGGCCGCCATTCCGCATGAGATACTCCAGGACCGCGAACTCCTTGGTCGTGAGAGTGATCGTGCGCTCGCCGCGGGTCGCTTCGCGGGTAGCAGTATCCAGTATCAGGTCGCCCACCTGCAGGGCGACAGGCGTGAGGTCGGCTGGTCGACGGAGCAGCGCTCGCAAGCGCGCGTCCAGCTCACCCAATGCGTATGGTTTGACGAGGTAGTCGTCGGCGCCGAGATTGAGGCCGGCGATACGGTCCTCGACAGCATCACGGGCCGTGGCCATGATTATCCGCATCGGCTCCCCGCCTTCGCGCAGACGCCGACATATTTCGGAACCGTCGATATCGGGCAACTGCAGGTCCAGCACGACGGCGTCATAGGGATTCATGGCAGCGAGCGAGAGAGCCGTCCGGCCGTCCGGCGCCACATCCACGGAGAAACCCCCGCGTCGCAGATACTGTGACGCGTTGTCAGCCATTCGCGTATCATCCTCAACGAGCAGAATCCGCATGGGTGGAAGTTAGCCCGCGCTTCATGAACCCGATATGAACAGCAGCCGACACCACGCCGCGCAGCGTTGCAAGGAGCCTCAGTGACCGACGCCCAATCCGATGTAGCCACACTCATCGCCGCCACCGCTCCCAGCGACTCGCCGGTGGCTGCGGACATCATGCCGCCCACGTCGCCGCGGTTGGCGCTGGTACTGGGTGGAGGCGGCCTGAAGGGGTTTGCCCATATCGGCGTCCTGCAGGCGCTGGAGGCCCGGGGGCTGAGGCCGGCGGTCTTTGCGGGGACGAGCATCGGCTCGCTCATCGCCGCCGCCCGTGCGTTCGGAGTGAGCGTGGCCGAGATGACGGAGAGGGCAATCGCGCTCCGCCGCCGTGACCTGTTCCGCATCAACCATGTGGGAATGGTGATGGAGCGCATGCAGTCGCCGTCGCTCTACCTGGAGAACCCGCTTCGTGAACTCGTGCGCGCGGTGGTACCACATCGCCGGTTCAGCGACCTGTCCACGGAGTTGCTCGTGAGTACGGTGGACCTGGAGCGTGCCAGCCAGGTAGTGTGGGGCCTGCCTGGTCTGAAGGACGTCTGGGTGGACGACGCCGTCTACGCGTCCTGCGCCCTTCCGGGCTTCTTTCCGCCGGGTACGGTGGGCGGAAGGATCTGCGTGGACGGCGGCACGGTGGACAACCTGCCCGAATCGTTCACCCACTCGCTGGGCGTGGACGCGGTGATCGCGGTGGACGTCGGGAGTTCACAGATCGCCCGAGCGCACGGCGCGGGTGACCTCGGCTTTGCCGGTGTTTTCATGCGGGCGGCGACGACGATGATGAATGCCCTCCAGGGACGTCACCTGGCACAACATGCAGGTCCGCCAATGCTCCTCATCCGACCCTCCATCTTTCACCTGGACTGGTTCACCTTCGGGCGCGCGGAGGAATTGATCGAGGAGGGGCGTCGAGCAGCAGAGGAGGCATTCGATGCGCTGGATGACATGCTGGCAGCTCCCGACGGCATCTACCCACGCCACAAGGTCCGTGTTTCGGTGAACCCGGCCCTCTGCATTGGCTGCGGTATATGCGTGGCCATGGCACCCGACATGATGGCACTGGATGACGCCCGGTTGGCCTACCCGCGCCAACCCTTGGTGAACTGGTCCCCGGCCGACGGCGGCTTCGTACGACACTGCCCGACGCGGGCAATCAGCGCCCACGAAGCGGGCACGAACGCTCTCATGCCAGCCGCCGAGGAGCCGCTTCAGCGTCCCCGCATCCGTCCTCGTGCACGCAGCGCGGGATGAGTAGCGTCCCAGCCCGTGGTCAACGACCTGTTTCCCGGTCCAGCGCGGCTACGGCAAGCCGCTCGTAGGCATCCACGGCCGATCGCAGCTCCGCCACGCGCACATACTCGTTCATGGTGTGGGCGACATTGATCGAGCCGGGACCGAAGAGATATGGAGTGCCCCAATTGGCGAGCACCGGGATATCGGTGGCGTAGGCGGCCACGGATGTCGGGAAGCCGGAAAGGGCTTGGAGCCGCACCGGAGGTACGCTGTTCCCCTCCTCTACTGTCGCACGATCGCCGACCCATTCGCGAACCATGGCCAGCACCTCTTCGGCCGGACTGACCAGGCGGATCATCAGGCGTGCCTCCGCCCACGGAGCCACGACGTTGTCCGCGACTCCTCCAGCAAGCTGACCGATATTCACCGTCGTGTCGCCCAGCAGAGGGTCGCTCGGCAGCTTCAGGGAATCCAGCTCGGCGAGAAGGCGAACCAGGTCGGAAGTGGCCGAGTGCCCGAGCTCGGGGTAGGCGGAGTGGGCAGCACGCCCCTCGCAGCGCAACACCAGCCTGAGTGCGCCCTTGGTACCCAGGGCCAACGTACTCTCCGTAGGCTCACCGTTGATCAGAACGCGGCTCGCGTTGGGCACCAGGTTGGCTGCGTGCGCGCCATCGTGAGTCGTCTCCTCGCCCACCACGAACAGGAGCGCGACCGGAAAGGCCGCCTCGCGCAGACGAGTGGCGGCACACCACATCGAGGCAGCGATCCCCTTGGCATCGCAGGCTCCGCGGCCAGACAGCCGGTCGCCGTCCAGGCGTGGCGGCAGGTATGGTGGAACGGTGTCCAGGTGAGTGGAGAGGGTGACAGTGGGAGACGGCGACGCGGTGGCGTGGATGACGTCGCGCCCCGGTGAGACCGGTATGCGTTCAACCGTCCAACCTTCGGCCATGAGGCGATCTGCGACGTGGTCGACGACACCCGCCTCGTGGCCCGTGGTGGAGTCATGCTCCATGAGTTCGATGGCGAGCGGGAGCGGATCGAGAGGCAAGTCGAGGCAGGGGCGAAGGTAAGATGGCGGCGGTACGGGGAGACGGCGGAGAGCGGGCCAGCGGCGAGCGGAGGCGCGGCCCCCCCCCAGGACTACAGTACCACCATTACGACGTCCGTACATCACCGGACCGTCTCTTGCAGCATCGAATGAGCGGCATCGAGCCGCCAGGACGACCGCCCGCTCGCCCATTCATGCTACATTACGGATAGCCTGCATGGCGCGGGAACGTCGTGCAGCGGCTCCGTGACTCATTGCGCGCGACAGCGTGCCAGACCAGAGATCACCGAAAATGACACACCCCAACTCGTTCAGCAGTCGCGCCACACTCGACGTTGGCGGGAAAGCCTACACCATCTTCCGCCTCGATGCCGTGGCCGGCATCCCTGGCGCGACCGTGGCCAGTATGCCCTTCAGCCTCCGCATCCTGCTGGAGAACCTGCTGCGAAACGAGGACGGCGGCTTCGTTCAGGCCGACGATATCCGTGCCCTGGCTACCTGGAACATCAAGGAGCCGGCAGACAAGGAGATCGCCTTCCGGACCAGCCGTGTCCTCCTGCAGGACTTCACAGGCGTACCGGCAGTCGTCGACCTCGCCGCCATGCGTGACGCCATAGCCCGACTGGGCGGCGACCCGACCCTCATCAACCCGCTCCAGCCTGTCGACCTCGTCATCGACCACTCGGTGCAGGTGGACGAGTATGGCTCGGACGCAGCTCTCCTCCTCAACGAGGAGCGCGATTATGAGAGAAACGTCGAGCGCTACCGCTTCCTGAAATGGGGACAGCAAGGCTTCACCGACTTCAAGGTCGTACCCCCAGGTGCCGGTATCTGCCACCAGGTGAATCTGGAGTATCTGGCCAGCGTCGTCTTCTCGGCGGAGAGGAACGGTGAGACCCTGGCTTACCCTGACTCACTGGTGGGCACGGACTCGCACACGACCATGATCAACGGTCTGGGCGTGTTCGGTTGGGGCGTGGGTGGGATCGAGGCCGAGGCGGCCATGCTGGGCCAGCCGCTGTCGATGCTCGTGCCCGATGTCGTGGGCTTCAAGATGCACGGCAAGCTGCCAGCGGGGGCGACGGCCACCGATCTCGTGTTGACCGTGACCGAGATGCTGCGGAAGAAGCACGTCGTCGGCAAGTTCGTCGAGTTCTACGGTACAGGTCTCAGCTCGCTCTCCCTCGCCGACCGGGCGACGATCGCCAACATGTCGCCCGAGTACGGCGCCACGATGGGCTTCTTCCCGGTGGATGCCGAGACGCTCAAGTACCTGCGCCTCACCGGCCGGAGCGACGAGCAGGTGGCGCTGGTGGAGGCCTACTGCAAGGCGCAGGGAATCTTCCGCACCGACGAGACACCCGACCCCGAGTACACGGTGACCCTGGGGCTGGATCTGGGCACGGTGCAGCCGAGCCTGGCCGGCCCACGACGCCCGCAGGATCGCGTGCCGCTGGCGAAGTCGAAGGAGATGTTCCTGGAGTCGCTCGAGGAAGTGCTCGAGAGCACCGCGGCTACGAGTGGAGCGACGGTTACCGCGCCCGCTCAGGGCGTGGCCGCCGAATCCGGGGCCGGTACCGCGGTCCTGCCCGCCACGGAGAGTGACATCACCGGCGTGGGCGTCGAGCTCGAGAAGGATGGCCAGAAGTTCCGCCTCCGCCACGGATCCGTGGTCATCGCCGCCATCACCAGTTGCACGAACACTTCCAACCCGAGCGTCATGCTCGCCGCCGGCCTGCTGGCCCGGAAGGCGGTGGCTCTGGGGCTGCGCAGCAAGCCCTGGGTGAAGACGAGCACCGCACCTGGCTCGCGTGTCGTGACCGACTACTACAACAAGTCTGGCGTTATGGAGCCGCTGGAGACATTGGGCTTCAACATCGTCGGCTACGGCTGCACGACCTGCATCGGCAACTCCGGCCCCATTCCCGAGCCCATGGCCAGTGCGGTGGAGGAGAACAATCTCGTCGTGGCCGCCGTGCTCTCCGGCAATCGCAACTTCGAGGGGCGCATCAATCCTCTCACCCGCTTCAACTACCTGGCGTCGCCCCCGCTGGTGGTGGCATACGCGCTGGCTGGCCGGATGGACATCGATTTCGAGCGCGAGCCGCTCGGCCTCGGGACGGACGGTCCGGTCTTCCTGCGCGACATCTGGCCGTCACCCACCGAAGTCCAGGACGAGATCCTGCGCAGCGTGAAGGGTGAGATGTTCAAGGAGCAGTACGCCAACGTGTTCGACGGCGACGATCAGTGGCGCGCCCTCGACGTGCCTTCCGGCAGCACCTACGAATGGGATCCCGCTTCCACCTACGTCAAGAATCCGCCGTACTTCGACGGCATGACGTTGACCCCGCCCGGAGTGGTGCCAGTCACCGGCGCCCGTGTCCTCGCGCTGCTGGGCGACTCCATCACCACCGACCACATCTCGCCCGCCGGCAACATCGCGGCAGCCAGCCCGGCCGGGAAGTGGCTGATCGAGCAGGGTGTGAGCACGAAGGACTTCAACTCCTACGGTGCCCGACGTGGTAATCACGAGGTGATGATGCGTGGCACCTTCGCCAACATCCGCCTGCGCAACGAACTCGCTCCAGGTACCGAAGGGGGCTGGACGACCACCGCGCCGGGAGCGAAGGCCATCTCGATCTTCGACGCCGCAATGCAGTATCAGCAGCAGCAGATTCCACAGATCGTGATCGCCGGCAAGGAGTATGGCACCGGTTCGTCGCGCGACTGGGCGGCGAAGGGAGTACTACTCCTGGGCGTTCGCGCGGTCATCGCGGAATCGTTCGAGCGGATCCATCGCTCCAACCTGGTCGGCATGGGCGTTCTGCCACTGGAGTTCATGAATGGCGAGACCCGGAAGACGCTCGGACTCACCGGCTTCGAGACGTACGATATCCAGGGAATGGACGACAGCCTGAAGTCGCGATCGGTGCTCACCGTCCGGGTCACGGACGATGGCGGCAAGAGCCGGACGTTCCAGGCGCGTGCGCGAATCGACACCCCGGAAGAGCTGCTCTACTACAAGCACGGCGGCATTCTCTCCTACGTTCTCCGCCAGTTGGTAGCTCGGAAGAAGTAACTGCAGGCCACACCCGAACCATGACGGGGGTTGAGCGAGACAGAATGATTCTCGCTCAACCCCCGTCTTCATCCGCCTGACTCCCTGGATCGGCGACTGCCTGCTCGCCATCCGGCGCTTCGCTATCAGCCTTGTCGTCCCTGTCCACGTCCTCGATTTCCGTCTCCAGGGACTTCTTGATCTCCTCGGGGTCGAGCGGCTGGAGCATGTCGCGCAGTTCCTTCTCATCACCCAGCGGCACATCCAGTCGGGCGTAGAGACCAGCCATCAGTTGCAGCGACTTGGTCACCTCGCCCTCGACGCGCAGGATCACCTGGAGAGTCATCTCCTCCCTCAGCTCGGCGATCGCCGCCTCTCGTCCCTGCGACATGAGGACGAAGATCGTCAGGAAGATGGCCTCGATGGAGAGGACCAGGGTAAGCAGCCCGAACGGGAATGGATCGAAAACAATGCTGCCCAGGACACCGGAGTTCAGGACGATCCATGCCGTCAACCAGACTACATGGGCGATGAGGAAGACCGTCGAACTGGCCAGGCGAGTGAGGCGTTCTGCCGCCCGCTGAACCGGGGTCCGGGCGGCGCTCAACTGCGCCTTGAGCGCCCCGAACGGGCGTTCAGCGGCGTTCGCCGTGCGTTCGCGTCGATCCAGGCCGGTCGCCGCACCCCGTCCAATCCGGGCGCGTGGGTAGATGAAAGGGTCGCCGGATCCGGGCATATATCTCATGGCGGTGTGCTGGGGTCATACCAGCCCGCCAGGGGCGAGAAGTGTGCCCGGACGGCGCGAATAGCCCGACCGGCGCGAGCCCTCCGAGCGTTGCCGCCCTCAGAGGATCGCGACCGGACGGGAGCTGTTCACGGCCGCCGCTGTACGTCCACGTTGTTGCCGATCACCGCACCCACGGCCGCACCGGCCACCGCGCCGATCAGGCCACCCTTGAGGCGGTCGCGTCGTCCGCTCGTGGCTACACCAATCGCCGCGCCGGCAGCGGCACCGATCACCGCGTCACGCTTCGTATTCTTCTGCACGGTGGAGCGCTGGCCGCCACTGTAGACGGGACCACTGGCGGCGCCCGACGAGCCTCCGCTCGAAGCTCGGCCGGCAGTCCTCGCACGGGCAGGCGCCGGGGCCGGGGCATAGACCGGCCGGTAGATCGGCTGCTGCGGGTAGGGTTGCGCATACTGCGGTTGGGAGTAGCCTGGCGGAGCATAGCCGACAGGCGGATAACCCTGCTGCTGGTACTGGCCAAGTTCCATCGGGCTCGCGTACTGCTGCGGCGGCATGCTGCGTACGGTGTTGGCGAGCGAGAGGTCGTTGCGGAGAGCGTCGTCCATGGCCGCTGGCGGCTGGTTCGACGAGCACGCGGCGGCGGTCAGCAGCATGGCTGCGAAGAGTGTGTAACGGATGCGGAGCATGAAGCCTCCCTGGTTATCTGCGTGGCCACGAGCCGCCAGACGCGGTTCGTGGCCCTAACAAGGGCATCCCGCGTGCCTGGCGCTCTCCCCGGGGAGAGCGCCCTTCCCCTGTCCATAACGCTGTACAGCGACGCGCCCGGAAGATGGACAGCGGGCACCGCTCATGTGATCTCCATCACCATGGTTGCGGTCGTCGCCATGCCTGTCCGCGGGCAGCGCAACGTCCACCGGCACGCAGCCGCTCGAGCGCCATCACTGTTCGCCTGGCCAACGCCCATGCAGCATCTCGTAGCATGGCAGGTCACTGGAGCGCGTGCACAAGCCGCGCGTCGTGCCCGTAGATGTCCTGATAGAAGTGGAGTCTGCCGTCATCTCCCACCACGGCAGTCGTGTAGAGGATGTACACCGGGATCGGCCGCTCGATCTCGACGCTTCGCGAAATGCGTCCGACCCCCTCCGTCATCGCAGCCACGACGCTGTCACGATTCCAATCCCCCTGCCCTTTCAGCACCCAGGCGGCCAGTGACGTCGGATCCTCCACCCGGATGCAGCCATGGCTGAAGTCGCGACGGGCTCGCGAGAACAGCTCGGTGGCCGGCGTGCCGTGCAGGTATACGTTGTACTCGTTGGGGAAGAGAAATTTTACCCGCCCCAGGGAATTGTTGGCACCGGGCCACTGTCTTATGCGTAGCTCACCACGAACCACCCGACTCAGGTTGGCCGCCGTGGCCGGGAAGATCGTGGCGCCGTGGTCCCCTCCGCGCACGATCTCCAGTCGCTCCCGATTCATGTATCCCGGATCGCGCCGGGCCTTGGGCACGATCTCGGCGCGGGCGATGCTGTATGGAACATTCCAGTACGGCTGGAACACCAGTTCGCTCATGCTACCCACGAACAGCGGGGTCGCCCTCGGGCCCTCCCGACCAACCACCACGTTCATGCGCAGCACCGGATGGCTCGCCGTGGGATCGTCCTCGAAGGCATAGACCCGGAAGGCCGGTACGTTGACGACGACGTATCGCTCGGGCGCCACATCGGGTAGCCACCGCAAGCGCTCCAGGGCCAGTTCGATCTGCCGCACTCGTGATTCGAGCGGCGTCCGGAGTTGCTTCACGGTCGCCGGTCCGATAATGCCATCCGGCTCCAGCCCGTGCCGCTCCTGGAATGCGGTCACACCTTGCACCAGGGCGCCCTCGTACAGGGAATCGGACGGTGTGGGTATGGCCGCATCCGCGGCGGCTCGCGGCAGGTCGCCGAGTGTCAGGAGAAACCGTCCCAGCGCGGGTGCATCGGGGTACGCATCTCCGGGACGGACCACCCTGCCCGGATCGGGCGGTCGGATCTCCGGGCCGGCGGCAAAAGCTCGATAGCGGGCCAGTTCGCTGATCAGGGCCGCGTACCCGGCGTACGGCGGTTCCTCGGCACGGATGACGGCAGCCACGTCGGAAGCCCTGCTGATCGTCAGCGCCAGGGAGGCAAGGTCGAGCGTGTCGTGAGTTTCCGGCAGCCTGAAGCCGACGGTACGCGGATCCACGCGCCCGGCGTGGAGGTGGGCCACCAGCCGCATCATCTGCAGCGAGAGTTCCACATCCAGTCGGGCGGCTGCCGCGACGTCCGTGGCCACGGCACCCCCGGCAGCGCCGTCCGCGACGCGAGAGGAAACGGCTGCAGCAATGGACGCAAAACCCGACTGGAGTGCGGCAGCGTCGTAGTCGGCCGGTCGGAGACCCCGGCTGTCACTCGTGGCCAGTGCCGCGAGTGCCTGCGTCGCCTGCGGGCTGGGCCGTCCGTCGCCGTCCAGCCAGAGCGGCCGGGCGGCACCGTCCGGGTAGAGCTGTCGGAGCGTCGCCCGCGAGAGACCGTGGGCCGTGGCGCCGTCGGACGACAACGGAATCGCATTCGCGGCAGTGGTCAGCGCGGGGCCGTAAGGGCTGGGCGCGGGTTGCGCGTCCACGAGCCCCGGCCAGCCCAGACCCAGCGCCAGCACCGCCGCGAACACCGCTGGGAGGATCCGCCATCGCGCCCGGGAGCGGCACGAATGGAAACCGTGGGCGCCGGCGGCCGCATCAAACCGGCTCGCGCGAGCCAAGTGAAGGGATCCTGGGATTCCGAACTCAACGAACTCTATGGACACTCGAGCTCCGGACTCATGACTACTTCCGTGGGTGTGAGGTGGTGATCGCGAAGTCCACGCGCAGGTCGGACTCCTCCGTGGCCACGACGTCGATCCGGGCCAGCCTCGATGGAGCCGGGAATGCTTCCTGCCGGCTATTATACCAGTATCGAGCAGCTTGTGTGCCGGACCATCCGGCCTCTGACGTCCCGTCGTGTCGCGGTGCGCTCCTGCGCCGCGACACGACGGACCGGACCCGAGTGAGACATGACCCAGCAGCCGTTCACAGTTGGAATAATCCAGGATCACGCCACCGACGACGTCGCCGAGAACGTGGAGCGGGCGGTCGCCCTCATCCGGGAGGCGGCCAGCCGTGGCGCGCAGATCATCTGCCTGAAGGAGCTCTTCGAATCCGTCTACTTCTGCAAGTCGCAACAGTGCGACCGCTTCGACCTGGCCGGACCGATCCCCGGGCCGATCACCGACCGCATGCAGGCGCTGGCGAAGGAGCTGGAGGTCGTCCTCATCATTCCGATGTTCGAGCGCCAGGCGGCCGGTATCTACCGCAACTCGGCGGCGGTCATAGATGCCGACGGGGCGCTCCTCGGCGTCTATCACAAGATGCACATCCCCGACGACCCGATGTTCAACGAGAAGTATTACTTCACGCCCGGTGACGGTCACCGGGACAACCACGGCGAGACGCCCGGCAGCGCGAATGGCTTCCGCGTCTGGAAGACGCGCTACGCCAACGTCGGCGTGCTCATCTGCTGGGATCAGTGGTACCCCGAGGCAGCCCGCATCACCAGCCTGCTGGGCGCCGATGTCCTCTTCTTTCCCACCGCGATCGGCTGGCACCCGGCCGAGAAGGACGAGTGGGGCGCCGCCCAGGTTCAGGCGTGGCAGATCATGCAACGTTCACACGCCATTGCCAATGGCGTCTACGTCGCCTCACCCAACCGCATCGGTCACGAGGACGAGCCGGGCACCGATGGCATCGAGTTCTTCGGACACTCCTTCATCGCCGATCCGTTCGGTCGCATGGTGGCCGAGGCGGGTCAGGACGAGGAGATCCTCATCCATCGTTGTGAACCAGAATTGATGGAGACCGTGCGTCGCAAATGGCCCTTCCTGCGCGACCGTCGCATAGACGCGTACAAGCCGATCCTGAACCGCTACCTTGGCGCGCCGCGATGACGGACAATGTCCACGCCAGGCCGAGCGGGCTGCGCATGCCCGCCGAATGGGAGCGCCATCGGGCCACGTGGCTGGCCTGGCCGCACCATGAACCGGACTGGCCCGGCAAGATGGGCCCCATTCCGTGGGTCTACGCGGAGATCGCAAGGGTTCTCCACCGCCACGAACAGGTGGAGATCCTGTGCCATGATGACGCCGTGCGTGCCGACGCGGAAATGGCGCTCCGTGCGCATGGTGTGGACCCGGCGGGCTACCGCCTTCACATCGTCCCCAACGACAGGGTCTGGCTGCGCGACTCGGCACCCACCGGCGTTGTCGACGAACAGGGCAGGGTGCACATGGTCAACTGGCGCTTCAACGCCTGGGCCAAGTATCCCGATCACCTCAACGATCAGCGCGTGGGCGAGGCGATCGCGAAGATTGCCGGCTTGCCGCGCCTGGTACCCACCCGACCCGACAACGGCGAACCGGTGGTGCTGGAAGGGGGAGCGATCGAGACGAACGGGAGCGGACTCTTCCTGGTCACCGAGGAGTGCCTGCTCAGTCACGTACAGGAACGCAATCCGGGACTCACGCGCGAGGGCTACGAGCAGGTGTTCCGCGACTGGCTGGGGGTGCGTGAGACGATATGGCTGGGAGAAGGGTGCATCGGCGACGATACTCACGGACATGTGGATGACATCGCACGCTTCGTCTCCGCCGACACGATCGTGCTGGCGCACGAAGAGGATCCGGCTGATGAGAACCATGCAAGGTCGCTCGACAACCTGAAGCGGCTGGAAGCGATCTCCGGATCGCCCTCCGTGGGGCCACTGCGTATCGTCACGCTGCCTTTCCCCCGGCCGGTCTTCATGAACGGCGAACGGTTACCGGCAAGCTACGCGAACTTCTACATCGCCAACGGTGTCGTGGCCGTGCCAACCTTCAATGACCCCAACGACCGCGTGGCGCTGAATACGCTGGCCGAGCTCATGCCCGACCGGACGGTTGTGGGGATCCACGCGGTGGACCTCGTGTGGGGACTGGGTACGCTGCACTGTCTGTCCCAGCAGGAGCCGGCGTGAGGTAGCCCCTCACCCCCGCTCCATCCTTTCTTATATTCCGGGATTATCCCGCGACGAACCTCAGCGAGCGCAGGTCCGGTATGGCTGGTCACAGCAAGTGGAAGACGATGAAGCACTACAAGGCGGCCACCGACAGGAAGCGCGCTGCCGTCTTCACGCGGATCATCCGCGAGATCACCATGGCCGCCAGGCAGGGCGGAGGTGATCCCGGCGGAAATCCGCGGCTGCGCACTGCCATCGAGAACGCCAAGGCGAGTTCGATGCCCAAGGAGAACATCGAACGCGCGATCAGGAAAGGCACGGGCGAACTCGAGGGCCTGGACTACCAGGAGGTGCTCTACGAGGTCTACGGACCCGGTGGCGTCGCCATCATGGTCCAGGCAATGACCGACAACCCGACGCGCACCGTGGCCGACCTGCGCCACAAGCTGTCGCGCAACGGCGGAAACCTTGGCTCGGCCAATTCGGTCGCCTTCCTGTTCGACCGAAAGGGGCAGATCCTTCTCGATGCGACCACGGTGGACGAGGAGACAGCCCTCCTGGCCGCGCTGGAAGCTGGCGCCGAGGACATGAGCCGCGAGGACGACCGCTATGTCGTGACCACCGATCCGGCGGAATTGCACGCCGTTCGTGACGCGCTCGAGACCGCAGGGCTATCCATAGCGGATGCCGAGCTGGGCTGGGTTCCACAGTCGACAGTACGCGTGGAAGGCGAGACGGCGAGTCAGCTCGTCAGGCTCCTGGATGCGCTCGATGACCTGGACGACGTGCAGAAGGTGGACGCCAACTTCGACATGGACGTGTCGGAGCTGGCGGAAGCGTGATGCACTCCGGCCCCCGGACGGGGCCCTGATGCTGGTTCTCGGCATCGATCCCGGGACCGCCATAACTGGCTATGGTCTGGTTCGCGGCGACCGGCCGGGAGCGCCCACACTCGTGGAATGTGGTGTCATCCGTACCCACGCTCGTGAGCCGCTCGCGTCTCGCCTGGCCGAGATCTACGACGGGATCTGCCAGATCATCTCCGAGCATCGCCCCACGATCCTGTCCATCGAGGACGTCTTCTACAGCAGGAATGTGCGGACGACGGTGGTCCTGGGCCATGCCCGCGGTGTCATCATGCTCGCGGCGCAGCAACATGGTCTGGCCATCCACGAATACCCGCCGGCGGCGATCAAGAAGGCAGTGGTCGGCAACGGCGCAGCCACCAAGGAGCAGGTGCAATTCATGCTCACCCGCCTGCTGAGGCTGAAGAGTGTGCCCAGTCCGTCGGATGCGTCCGACGGGGTAGCGGCGGCGCTCACCTATCTCCTCGCGCCGCGCTTGCCAACGATCGCCTCGCTCTCCCGTCCGCTGCAGCCAGGCTCCCAGGTGGGCCGTTGATAGCGCAGATCAGCGGCACCGTAACGCTGCGCGAACTCGACCGCGTCGAGCTGCTGACGTCAGCCGGCGTCGGCTACGAGCTGCTCATCCCATTGAGTGTGTTCGAGGTGCTTCCACGTGTCGGCGAGCCGTTCACGTTGCACACGCATCTGGTGGTCCGCGACGATGGCTGGCAACTGTTTGGTTTCAGCACCCGCTACGAGCGCCGCGTCTTCCAGCGCGTGCTGGCAGCCAAGGGTGTGGGGCCGGCGCTCGCCCTCGGCCTGCTCTCGACGCTGAGCGCCGAGCGGCTGGTGAGGGCGATCAGGGAGAAGGACCTGGCCGCCCTGCAGAGCGTACCGAGGGTGGGGCGCAAGAAAGCCGAGCAGTTGATCCTGGACCTGGCTGACAAGCTGGATGAGCTGCAGGGTGACGACCGGGGAGTGGGGGGTCGGCCTGTTGCGGCAGGTACCGAGGACGCCGTACGCGCGCTGGTCTCGCTGGGCTACAGCGCGGCTGAAGCGGAACGCGGAGTCCGCGGTGCACTGGAAGAGGGCGGAGCGGGACTGAGCGCGGCAGAGCTCATCCGCCACGCCCTGGCATGGATCCGCGGCTGAGCAGGTCGCAGCGGCGACTCCCGGTGGCTACTGCCGGTGTTTCCCGACGACGACTCCCGATGTTCCCCGGCGACATTTCCCGGCGGTGATTCCCGGCGGCTTTCCAGGGCAGCCGAAGGTTGCCGGCCGGCGCGACGGATTATGGCAGAGTACGCCAAGTTCATGCCCCTTAACAGTTTATGCACAATTGAGCCATTGGCCGTGGCCGCGCTGCAACCTATTCTCTGGGTGAGACACCATCTCCCTGATCACCGCCCTGTTGGTCAGCGAGTCGCCAGGTCGAGCCGGAGCCGCCGACAGATGCCGACGCACCTCCGTGCAGACCAGAACTGCGCTGGAACGCGCGAGGTAGCCGACAATGAAGCTCACCCGCATCGCAGGAATGACCGTAGGGCTGGCCTCCCTCGTGGCCACTGCGCTCCCCGCGCAGTTGGTCGACCTCGGGCCTGGATCGTTCTCTCCACTCGCCCCGACGATCACCTTCAGCGAGTACGCGCTGGGGACGATCAACCCGTCGTATCACTTTGCCGGCGTTCTGGGGCTGGGCGACGTGGACGTGAATTTTGCCGGCGCTTTCATGGGCCAGACAGTCACCGGTGGCTTTCCCGCTACCCTGACAGGGTCACCGACCAATCCGCTGACGCTGGACGGCACCACGCAGTCATTCATCACCGGAGACGCGGCGAACCCCACCAGTCCGATCCTGAGCGGACAGCCCACGTTCAACGGCCCCATTGCCATTCTGTTCAGCCAGCCGGTGGCGGCGGTGGGTCTGTCCGGCGGATTCTTCAACGCCCTGGGCGGTACATCAATCGCCGCCTTTGGCAGCAACGGCGCCTTTCTCGGGTCGATCGTCAACACCGAACTCGGCATCCAGTTCTACGGACTGCGTACGGCGTCGGGCGCCAACGACATAGCCGGTGTGGCGTTCTACATCACCGGCGACGAGCCCGCGGGCTTCGGCATCGACAACGTCACCTTCGGTTCGGTGCGGCAGCTTCAGACGGTACCGGAGCCGTCGACGGTCCTCCTCATGGCATCTGGTATCGCCCTCCTCGGCATGGCCGGAGTCGTGCGGCGGCGTCGGCACGGCTGACTCCGCGTAGCGAGTCATTCCCCCGAGTAAACGGTGCGGTGCGGTCACGACAGTTGGTGCTGTCGTGACCGCACCGCGCCCGTTTCGCATCGTTCCGACGACACGGCGTGATCACGCAGGCTGAGAGCTTCCGATAGTGGGGCTGAACCAGGATGCCCGCTGATCCAGTGACGGCAGGAGGCCGTTCCGGGTCGGACGACTTGACGTCCCAGCGTACATGGTGTCTCATGTGGTAGCGTTCCGCACATGCACGGCATCCGCACCCTGCAACCCAGCCGCCATGCCCGCTCGCCGCACCAGCAGCTTCTCCGAGTCCATGATCCGCGAGATGACTCGCGTGGCTCAGCAGACCGGAGCGATCAACCTTGCCCAGGGGTTCCCCGACTTCCCCATGCCGGCGCCCATGAAGGAGGCGGCCTGCGCGGCCATCAGGGGCGACATCAACCAGTACGCCATCACGTGGGGCGCTCCCTCCCTGAGGCTGGCCATTGCCGAGAAGTACCGCCGGATGTACGGGATGGACGTGGATCCGGATCGCGAGGTGACGGTCACCTGCGGGGCTACCGAGGCCATGGCGGCAGTCTTCCTGGCGCTCGTGGACCCCGGCGACGAGGTGATCATACTCGAGCCGTTCTACGAGAATTATGGGCCCGACGCCATCCTTGCCGATGCGAGGCCCGTTTTCGTGCCCCTGGAAGGGCCGGACTGGCGACTGGACCCGGAGCGTCTGCGCGCTGCATTCGGTCCGCGGACGAAAGCGATCGTCGTCAACACGCCACACAATCCTACCGGTCGGGTCCTCACGCGCGAGGAGATGACGCTGATCGCCGAACTGTGTGTGGAGCATGACGTGTGGGCGATCACCGACGAGATCTACGAGCACATCCGCTACGCCGGTAGTCATCACGTGCTGGCCACCTGGCCCGGCATGTCCCAGCGTACCATCACCATCTCGGGGCTGAGCAAGACGTTCAGCTGCACCGGTTGGCGAATAGGCTACGCCATCGCGCCGGCGGGGATCAGTGGCGCCATCCGCAAGGTGCACGACTTTCTCACCGTGGGCGCACCGGCTCCGCTCCAGGAGGCCGGCGCAGTGGGGCTCGCCTTCGACGCCGACTACTACAACCGGCTGGCGCAACGCTATCGGGAAGGGCGGGACCTGCTGTGCGGGGCGCTGAGTGAAGCGGGCTTCAGCTTCACCGCACCCGAGGGCGCCTACTACGTGCTGGCTGGTTTCTCAGCGCTCAGCGACGCCGACGATGTGGGCTTCGCCCACTGGCTCGCCGAGGAGGGCGGAGTCGCGACGGTGCCTGGCTCGAGCTTCTACCACAAGCGGGCGCTGGGGCGAGGACTGGTGCGTTTCGCGTTCTGCAAGAGGATGGAGACACTGGAGGCGGCGGCGGAGCGGCTGGTGGGGCTACAGGCGCGGGTGTAGGACACGGGCCGAGAGCGTGATGTCGCGCCGTGATCGTATTGGCGCTCGTCGTTGATCAGCGACGAGCGCCGGGGTCGAGGGCCACGACCGCCACAGCCGACTATGGCAGGATGCGGATGGTCTGGGGGGCGCTCAGTAGTACTCCTCCCTGAACGACGGGGACCCGGCCTCGCAGGCGATACTCACCCGGCGAGAGGTAGCCGGAAGCCACGTCGCCAGACCAGGGGAGCCCCAATTCGACCTCTTCCCCTCCCTCCAGCATCCTGACTTGCAAGCTCAACGAGCAGATTCTGGGAGCAGGTTGCACCGGTTCGTCGTCGGACGTCGAAATCGTGAATGGACCAGGGCACACATTCATGACGATCTCATGAGGGCTGGTGCCATGGTTCACAACAGTCATACGAAGGTAGACAGACTCGCCGGCTCGCATCTCACTGGCTCGTATCTCGTTCGGCGTGACCTCGAGCGAGAGCGAGAGCTGATCCGAGGGACCGGCGACGGACTGACCGCAAGCGGAGAGGAACATCACAGCGACAAGCACCAGAGAGGCGCGCATTGGGACTTCCTTGAACTAATGGTTGAAAAATATCTTCGGACTCGATGACGGGGCATGCGAAATGTGGTAGTGGGGGTAGTCTCGCCGTCCACCCGATAGAGTCCGTCGGTTGTCAGGGTCACGTAAACCGATCGCTAGCGTCCTCTGTGTGGCGAAAAAACACCGACCCGACAGGATACCAAGCACACCATTACGAGCGTCTGGCGACGCGATCTACGGAGTGAAGTATCGCGAGAGATGGGTCTCGATAGAGTACCACGGAGAGTAGAAATAGCGACATCCGGTTGAACACCGATTAAAACCGTCGGGATCGGTCACCTCGGTAGCGCCCGTGCCCGCGATGAGAATACCAATAGCATAGGCTGGCTCGGTCGAGACCGCTGGATAATATACCGGCGCACCACTGTCGCCGCCGCCAGCGCCCGCGCCATCCACCCGGTCCGAGCGTAGCGCTACGAATCGTTGACGGACGTCCAGATTCAGACTGTCGATCAACGGATTCTCGCAGGTCGCCGCGATGGTGCCACGCGTCAACCCGGTGGATCTGCCTATCTTGTCGACACTCAGCCCCACGTACGTGAAGGGAACTACCGATATCCCGGTCCAGTAGCTGGAGATGGTGAGTGAGCCGGGCGCGTTGTTGATGCCCGCATAACTCGCTTTGACCAGCCGCTTGGCCCAGGCGGTCGGCGAGGAGTCGGTAGCCTCCACGTACATCGCATCGGCAAGCGTGCAGAGGGCGTATCCGCGACACTCGAGGTCGGTTCTGTTCCACTGCGGGTTGATGCTCACGGTCCCGACCTGATCCGACAGCACATCGGTCTTCTGATAGATGGCGCTGCCCGTGCCGCCGCCGCCCCTGGTCCCGTTGTTACAATGAGATGCAGTGAGGAATCCCTTCTGCCCATAGAACTGGACGTCGACATTGAAACCGAGCGTGCAGCGCTCTGACACGCCATTCACGATCTGAAGTCCGCCAGCTGTGGGCCGGATACGGTCGCGGACACTGGCCATCGACACGATCAGCGGAGAAGTGTCGAAGACAACCGCAGACTCAGGGACGCCTGCGTCAGCGACCGCGTGCAGGAAGGCCTCACGTGACGCTTCCTCCGTAATCGTCAGTCGCACGCGATTCAGCGCTTCGTCCGCGTCGATCGAGAGAAAGCCTGGCTCTCGTACTGACCGGGAGATCTCCTGCTGCCAGGCAACAAGTTCGGAGAATCCAAACTGGCCGGGAACTATCGTTGTACCGTCCTCCGTGCCAAGTTTCGCTCGGAATACCGCATCGACGTTGAGCCCAGCGGCTATTGCCCTCAACTCCTTCAGAGCCTCGCCCTGACGTTCCATATCCTTCAGATAGACAACCACCTTTCCGGATCTATCAAGGAACACTCCTCCCAGTCCCGGGATCCGTGACTCCATGCGAAGGATCTCATCTTCGAAGCCGCGCTGCCGTCTCCCGGAAACGGCGGCGGCCAGATGGGCCTGCGCCCGAGTAAGCGCTATCGGTGCAGAGGGGTCAGCATTGCGCGCGCCGGGGGGGGGCGACCGGATCGCCGGAGCAAGCCCACAGGACCGTGGTGAGCGCCGGCACGAACATCAGGCGGACTTTCATCAGGTGATCCTCCGTCGAAGCGTATCGACTATTTGCGTCCGACCAGATCGGTGCAATGGGGGGCGGGTGGCTGGCCGAGTAAACGAGCGGGCCAGCGGCGGCTGACATCCCAGCGCGCATGGTGGGCATGGGAGCGGCCCGACGGTGCGAGAAACAGCGCGCGTTGCCAGGAGGGCCTTTCATGACCCGAACTCATCCCGTTCCACAATCATACCTATCGGGACCTTACCAGGCAAGAGATCGCCACCCGGCGGATACTCCGTTCGTGCTTGGTCGACCGAGGGATGCACGAGTTGAACGAGAGCCCAATCGCGAGATGACTGCAACCAGCAGCGCGCCGGAGCGCCTGTTATTGCTGGAGGCGCCCGCCCAGAAAGCGTCTGCACTGCGCCATCGTGCCGTCGCGGATCCGAGTCCAGACCTGCTCCGGGAAGGATGATGGTAAGGCACTTCTTACCACCTCCAACGCGTCCTCGACGCGCTCCACCATCGTGACCATCTCCGCGAATGCGCCTGGGACACCAGTCTGTTCGGCAAGCCGCTGCCAATCGCGCATTGCAATCCGATCCAGTCGCCAGTAAGGCTTGCCTCCACGATGGGCCATCGCGAGCTTCACGTCCTGATATGCCAACTCATTCGGACCCGTCCCGATGATCGGCCATACTGAGATCACGTCGAGGAACAGGGGCGACCTCGACGGTCGCCGTGGCGTCACCGGGCCGGTGAAAGTTCGTCATACCACTGCTCAGGTGATTCGGTAGATCAGCGCGTCCTCGATGAATTGGCCATTGACGACGTTCCTGCTGAAGCGTACCGGTCCGATCCCGGGCCCCGTCGTGATGGCGATACGAAGCAAATTGATGAGCGGGTGATCGGCGGGCATGACTGCGATGTTCTCCAGAGCGAGTTCTCGATCACCCTGGTGCAACTCACCGAGGGCGCTCTGAACCGCGGTATATGCCTCCCGCGGGCCCTTCGTCGCCACGTCGGGAAAGGCCAGAATGAGACGCCATGCGCTCGCATCGGGGAAGTAGAACCAGAGCGCAGCGCTCGGCTGCCAACTTCCCTGATCGAGCTTCTTCACCAATTCAGCGCCTTCGCGAACCATCGAGTCGCTCAGGGTCTCCTTCACCACAACGTCATGAGCCATGGCAGTACCCCGCTGGTATGATCGGTGATCGCTGTGTGGAGGTCCCGCGCAGATACTTCAGTGATGGTTGTGGAGTAGCGCGTCGCCTCGTTCCAGTCCTTCGTCAGCGTCCAATTCACGGCAAATCTGTCATCGTCTTTGCTCTTATCATTGAACTTGTCCTTCAATCCAGACAGAGCCAGAAGTTTCTCCAGATCATGTGTATAGCTGTCGCGAACGAGCTTCAAGTCCGGGAAATCGTGCTCGCGGATCTGCTTGGCGACCGCCGCTTTCAGCGCGCACTCCACAGCGTAGCCGAGCATGTAGTATGCGCCTCCATACCGACCCGCAGCCAGCAGAGTCTCACCGTCCGCGAGCCGGGAATTCGAGAGGGTATGAAGGTCCGCTCGGTTCATAACGGGAAGATAATCAATCAGCGCGACAAGCTACCACGGCATAAGCTCTACGCCGTCTCCACCTCCGCTCGCCGTACCAACGTCAGGATGCTGTACAGCGCCACCTGCTCCTGCTCCTGATTCACCACCTCCACGTCCCACTCCACGACACCCTGCGGCGGCTGGCCTTCCACTGGTTCCTTCGCCGTCTTCTGCTTGCAGGTGAGCGTCACCTGGATCGTGTCGCCCGGGTACACCGGCTTCACGAACCGCAGGTTCTCCAGGCCATAGTTGGCGAGCACCGGACCGGGCGCCGGATCCACGAACAGCCCCGCGGCGGCCGAGATGACGAAGTAGCCGTGAGCCACCCGACGCTCGAAGAAGGAGTCGCGGGCGGCAATGGCGTCGGTGTGGGCGTAGAAGAAGTCGCCGCTGATGCCGGCGAAATTCACCACGTCGGCCTCGGTGACGGTGCGCCGGTGGGTGACCAGCGCATCGCCCACCTGGATCTCGTCGAAGTACTTCCGGAACGGGTGAACCCGATCTGTGGTGCGCTCGGCGCCGGCTGTCCACTGGCCGGTTACCGCGGTTAGCATGGTCGGGGAGCCCTGGATGGCGGTACGCTGCATGTAGTGCAGCACGCCTCGCTTGCCACCCATCTCCTCGCCGCCGCCCGCCCGCCCCGGGCCGCCATGCACGAGGTGCGGGAGCGGCGAGCCATGTCCGGTGGACTCCCTGGCCGTCGTGCGGTCGGCGATGAGGATGCGGCCGTGATAGGCGGCCGTGCCCAGGACCACCTGGCGCGCCACATCGCGGTCGGCGGTGAAGAGCGAACCCACGAGGCTGCCCCGGCCGAGCTTCGCCAGTTCGATCGCCTCCTCCAGGGCACCATAAGGCATGACCGTGTTCACCGGACCGAACGCCTCCACCTCGTGCGGCGCGGTGTGCTCGAATGGGCGATCGCTGTAGAGAAGGAGCGCGGGAAAGAAGGCTCCCTTGTCCCGGTCACCACCGGTGATCTCGTATGCGTCCAGGTCACCATGGACAAGCTGTGCCTGGGCCAGGAGCTGGTCCACGCTCTTGCGGACCGCCTTCACCTGGTCGCGACCGGCCAGCGGTCCCCAGCGCACGCCGTCCACGCCAGGATCGCCCAGGGTGAGGCCGGCGAGGCGCTTGGACAGCGCTTCGATCACTGCCTCCTCCATTCCCGCCGGTACCAGGGTGCGACGAATTGCGGTGCACTTCTGCCCCGCCTTCACCGTCATCTCGCGGGCGACCTCCTTCACGAACAGGTCGAACTCCGGCGTTCCCGGCGCAGCATCCGGTCCCAGCATGGAGAAGTTGAGCGAGTCAGCTTCCATGTTGAAGCGGACGCTGTGATTGATGATGCTCTCGGTCTGCTTGAGCTTGCGCCCCGTCCAGGCCGAGCCGGTGAAGGCGACCGCGTCCTGCTCGCGCAGGTGATCCAGCAGGTCGCCAGCGCCGCCGGCTACGAGCTGGATGCTCCCTTCGGGCAGGATTCCCGAGTCCACCATGGCGCGGAAGACGGCCGCCGCGAGCTGGCTGCTGACGGTGGCCGGCTTGACGATCGCGGGTACGCCGGCGAGCAGGGTGGGTGCGAGCTTCTCCAGCATCCCCCAGACGGGGAAGTTGAAGGCGTTGATGTGGACCGCCACGCCCTCCATGGGTACGCAGAGATGCCGGCCGACGAAACCTCCGGCCCTGGAGAGCACCTCCACCGGCCCGTCCACGTAGAACGTCTCATCGGGGAACTCCCGCCGGCCCTTGCTGGCATAGACGAAGAGGACGCCGATGCCTCCCTCGATGTCGATCCAGCTATCGTTGCGGGTGGCCCCGGTGGCGGCGCTGAGAGCGTAGAACTCCTCCTTCCGCGACATCAGGTACTGGGCGAGCCCCTTGATCATTCGGGCCCGCTCGTGGAAAGTCATGCGGCGGAGCTTGGGGCCACCGACGGTCCGGGCATAGTCGGTCATGGCGGCGAAATCGAGCCCCTCGCTACCCGCTTCTCCGATCGGTTCGCCGGTGACGGCGTGGTAGAGAGTGGTGCCGCTGCCGGTGCCGGCGATCCACTGACCGCTGGAGTAATTCTGAAGACGCATGCGTTGAATCCGCCGTGTATCGGGTTCTGATGAGGTCGCGCCAGGCTCATGCCGCGGCATGCCGGAAGCGAGCCTTCTGATGACCGCCCGGCGTGCCATCAGGATATGGGAACGCGGCTCGGAGCCACGGACGTGACCGGCCGCCGAGTCGCTCAATTGTCAAGAAATTGTAAACAGTGAGCAATGTAAACTTACGGATCGAGCGATCGGTCATCACCATGGAAAGTAACAGGCTGGGCGCAGGAAGCGCCCCCTGACCAGCCGCTACGGTTACCGCCGAATGTTCGGTGACGTAGGTTCGGGCGCCAGCGGGGAGCCGTTCACCTACACCTCCGGCAGCCAGTTCTTCATCACCCTGCTCGACGGTTTCGCGTCCGGCGATCAGTTCCAGTTGTTCGCCAACGGATCACTGGTCGGAACGACCACGACGCCGACGGTTGGCGCGCCGTTCTGCATCAATGCTTCGATGTGCCTGGCCGATGACGCATTCAGTCGAGGTACCTTTCTACTCGACGCAGGATCCTACGCTTTCACCTTGAAGACCATCCAGAGCCCTCTCCGTGAAGGCGGCGCGTATCTGGGCGTCAACGTTTCCAGTACGCTGGCGGGCGACATCGCGACAGTCCCGGAGCCGGCCTCCGCTTCGTTGTTGGCGGGTGGTCTTCTGGCACTGGGCGGCGTGGCCATTCGTCGGCGACGTCTCACCTCGCACTGACCTCCCACAGAAACGCGTCAGCCATCAGGCTCGCGTCGCGGCTGAACTGATGTGCCGTGGGGACCCGTCAATTCCGGTTCCCACGGCGTTCCTGAATCGAGCCGCTCCCTCAGTCGCGCCGCGTCTCCCGCCAGGTCCTGTACCCCATCATCTGCTGTGGCCGCCCTGGCTCCGGCTCGCGCAACGGCTCGCATGGCCGCAGCGAGCGGCGCAACTCGCCGGGCAGCGCCTGATAGAGTGCCGTGCCCTCGGTCTTCCAGGCGAGCATCTCGTCGCTCACATCCTTCACTATCCTCGCCGGATTCCCGACCACCACCTTGCGTTCGGGGATCTGCATCTCAGCCGGTACGAAGCAGAGTGCTCCGACTATGCACCCGGCGCCGACGAATGCTCTGTCCATGACCACCGCGTTCATCCCGATGAGTGCGTTGCGCCCTATCCGTGCGCCATGCACCACCGCGCCATGCCCGATGTGGGCGCTCGCCTCGAGCAGCACGGTCACGCCCGGGAACATGTGGATGACGCAACCTTCCTGGACGTTGCAGCCATCCTCGATCACCACGCCGCCCCAGTCGCCACGGATGGCCGCGCCGGGTCCCACGTAGACATCCCGGCCGATGATGACATTGCCCGTCACCGTGGCATTGGGGTGGATGAAAGCACTCTCATGAACCACCGGGCGGAAGCCGTCGAACTCGAAGATGTTCGCCATCGTCGCCGCTAGACACGCTCGAGTATCGTCGCCATTCCCTGCCCGACTCCCACGCACATCGTGGCCAGGGCATAGCGACCGCCGCGCTCCACCAGTTCATGCGCCGCGGTGAGAAGCAGCCGCGCGCCGCTCATGCCCAGCGGATGCCCGATCGCTATCGCGCCGCCGTTGGGATTCACGCGCGGGTCGTCGTCGTCCAGCCCGAGTTCGCGCAGGCAGGCCAGCGACTGCGAGGCAAACGCCTCGTTCAGCTCGATCACGTCCAGATCCTCGAGGCCAATACCGACACGGGCGAGCGCCGCCTGCGTGGCCGGTACCGGCCCCATTCCCATCAGCCGCGGCTCCACCCCGGCCGCCGTCGTCGTCACCACGCGTGCCAGCGGCTGCAGCCCGTACTCACCCACCGCTGCCTGGCTGGCGACGAGCAACGCGCAGGCGCCGTCGTTGATGCCCGACGCATTGCCGGCCGTCACGGTTCCGCCACTACGGAACGCAGGCCGCAGTCGCGAGAGCACCTGCACCGTCGTCTCGGGTCGCAGGAATTCGTCCATCGCGAATCGCCCAGGGTCGCCGCCGCGCCTGGCAGGCGGCAGCGGAACGGGCACGATCTCGCGCTCGAAGCGACCGGCGTCGCGCGACGCGGCGGCCTTCTGCTGCGACCGGGCGGCAAAAGCATCCTGGTCCTCGCGCGTGATCCTGAACAGCTCGGCGACATTCTCAGCCGTCTCGCCCATGGCGTCCACGCCGAAAAGCTCGCGCATGCGCGGATTGACGAAGCGCCAACCGATGCTCGTGTCGAACATCTGGACGTCGCGACCGAACGGCTTCGCATTCTTGCCCATCACGAACGGCGCGCGCGTCATGCTCTCCACGCCGCCGGCGAGATAGAGGTCGCCCTCGCCCAGCCGCACGCCGCGCGCCGCATGGGCAGCCGCGCTCATGCCCGATGCACAGAGCCGGTTGACAGTCTCGCCAGGCACGGTGAACGGCACGCCCGCCAGCAGCGACGCCATCCGCGCGACATTGCGGTTGTCCTCGCCGGCCTGGTTGGCACAGCCCAGGACAACGTCAGTGAGGCGGGAAGGATCGAGCGTGGGGTGACGGTCGAGCAGCGCACGCAGGACGTGCGCCGCCATGTCGTCCGGCCTGATCGGCGCCAGGCTACCGCCAAAACTGCCGATCGGCGTGCGGACGCCGTCGACCAGGAAAGCACTTCGGGTGGATTCAGCCACGGGAGTATGGACTCAGTCAGGGGCCTGGTCGGCCAGGAGCGGGCGATCGGTGCTGTAAACCGTACCCCGAAAGATGGCTACGGTGTCGCCATCCTGCCGGGTCACCAGCACGCGGTAGAAACCCAGCCGGCCGCCCACGCTCTCCGGAGTTGCCGTTGCCGTGAGCACGTCGCCGGCCCGTACCGCGGCGGGATAGCCGATGCCATTCTCCACGCTCAACGTGACACGACCGTGAGTATTGCTGGCAAAGGCCAGCGCGCTGTCGGCGAGGGCGAAGGTGACGCCGCCGTGGCAGACGCCAAAACCGGTCAACATCTCATCACGCACGGTCATCCGGACCATCACCGTGCGCGGCGCGATGCTCAGGACACGCAGCCCCAGCCAGCGGCTGAAGGCATCCCCATCCAGCATCTTCGCGACGCAGCGCTCAGCCAGTTGCTGCTCCCCGGCGTCGGCAGCCGGCAAACCGTCCCTGGCGACCCTGTCGGAGCTGCTCACGGTGCCAGCCGACCGCCGGCGGCCGCGGTACGCCGCAATAGCGGGCTCACGCGATAGCGGTCCTCCTGATACTCCTCGCGAAGGCTGTTCATGCGTTCCACGATGCGTGACAGACCGTGCTGATCGCCCCATGCCAGAAGTCCCCTGGGGTAGTTGACTCCCTTCGTCATTGCCAGTTCGATGTCCGCTGCCGTGGCCACGCGCATGTGGAGCGCGTCCGCTGCCTCGTTGACGAGCATCGCCAACACGCGTTCCACGACCTCACTTCCCAGTCCAGTATCGCGTCGCGGCTCGGGCGGCGTCACTCCCTCACTGTAGTCGTAGTGGCCGCGCCCGGTCTTCCGACCGAGGAACCCGGCCTCCACCAGCCTTCGCTGGGTGAATGAGGGTCTGTAGCGTGGATCGTGGAAGAACGCTTCCCACACCGAGTGGGTGACTGCGTAGTTGATGTCGTTGCCGATGAAGTCCATCAACTCGAACGGTCCCATCCGGAATCCGCCAAGTTCGCGCATCGCCCAGTCCACCGTCGCCACGTCAGCGATCCCTTCCTCCAGGATGCGTAGAGACTCGCCGTAGAACGGCCTGGCGATACGGTTGACGATGAATCCGGGTGTGTCATCGGCGACCACGGGTACCTTGCCCCATCGTTCCACCAGTGCCCGAACGCGCGCGAGTACGGCGGCGTCCGTCACCAGCCCCGGCACCAACTCAACCAACGGCATCACCGGCGCGGGATTGAAGAAATGAACCCCGAGCACGCGCGAAGGATGCCGGCAGGCGCCGGCAATGGAAGCGACGGAGAGTGACGAGGTGTTGGTCGCGAGAACCGCCTCGGCGCTCACCACGCCCTCCAGGGCGCGGAAGGCGGCCTGCTTGGCATCCAGCCGCTCGACGATCGCCTCGATGACCAGGTCGCACGTGGCGAAGGGAGCCACTCTCTCGCCCCCCGTCACCGCCAGGTCGACGCGATCCAGCGCCGCCGTCGCGACCCTCCGCTCCAGCCGCCCCTTCTCCACCTGCCGGTCGAGCGTACGGGCCATGCCCGAACGAGCTCTCTCGAGCTGTTCGGCGCTGGCGTCACCCAGTACCACTGGGTGCCCGTGAAGCGCGGCAACCTGGGCGATGCCAGTACCCATGGCGCCGGCACCCAGCACACCTACCGTCGCATTGTCGGCCAGCTCCTCCACCTTTCACTTCCCCCTGAACTGTGGCGCACGCTTCTGCTGGAAGGCACGGACGCCCTCCAGATAATCAGCGCTGCGACCGGCGTCGCGCTGGAGCCGCTCCTCCAGTTCCAGTTGGGCATCCAGGTCGTTGCTCCACGTGGCCAGGATGGCCTGCTTGGTGAGCGCGATGGCGTGCGTCGGCATTGCCGCGAGGCGCTGGGCGAAGGCTGTCGCCACGTCCTGGAGCGTGCTCTCCGGCACCACCTCGTGGATCATGCCCAGCCGGTGCGCCTCGGCCGCGCCCAGCTTCTCGCCGAGTACCATCAGCGACATCGCGCGGGCGGTTCCCACCAGCCGGGGGAGGATGAAGGTGCCGCCGCTGTCGGGAATGAGACCGATCTTCGTGAACGCCTGGATGAACGACGCGTTCTCCGCGGCGAACACGAAATCGCAGGCCAGGGCGATATTCGCTCCGGCGCCGGCGGCAACGCCGTTCACGGCGCACACCACCGGCCTGGGCAACGACCGCAGGGCACGGACGATGGGGTTGTAGCTGTCGCGCACGATGTCGCCCACATCGGGCAGTTCGCTCTCACCGGGTGGCACGGCCTCGGCCAGGTCCTGACCGGCGCTGAACGCCCGGCCAACGGCGGTCAGCAGGACGGCCCGAACGGATTCATCGGCGGCAGCGCTGGCGAGCGCCCGTTGCAGCTCGGCCGCCATGGGCCGGTGAAAGCTGTTCAGCACCTCGGCGCGCCGCAGGGTGATGGTGGCTACCCCCTGGGCAACCTCGTATGAGATGAACTCGTTGGACATGCCAGACCTCTAACGGGGAACGGCGGCGGCTCGGCGAGCGGCGACCGCACCAGAGCGGCCCCCGCGTGAGTGGGAGGCGACGACATCACGCATCGCGTATCTTACAGAATGGACCCGCGCGACGCCGCGGGCGTCGACCGCCGGCCCCGTGCCCTGTCGCCGCCAGTCGTCGTGCGGAAGATCGAGTGCGGAGGCCATCAGTCAAGGCCGTCGCGCCACCCGCTCCAACTCTCCGGTGGTGGAATGGCAACCAGGCCCAGTGCCAAGAAGGCTACCGCTGGCAAGCGCGATCGTGGAGGCACTGCCGGCCGCGCGAACGCCGCCAGCATCGATGCGCGCTTCGACTGGCGCCGGATCGCCTATCAGGTGCTGGCGTCCCGGCGGCTGGATGACGTGGAAGAGGCCACTAACCGGAACCGCGCCAGCGTGCGCCCCGAGGATCAGGTTCTCTATCAATTCTCCGCCCGCGGACACGAGATGGGCCAGATCCTGCTCGGCTCTCTGCTGAACCGACCGCATGACGCCGCCGGCGCCTATTATCGTTCGCGTCCGTTGCTGCTCAGCCTGGGACTCTCGCTGGAGGATGCGCTGGCAAGTCCGCTCGGACGTGCCGGTGGCTTCAGCGACGGACGTGACATCGGCGTCGTATGCAACCTGCCCGGCGCTGGCGGCGTGACGGTGCTGCCGATGGCCGGCGACGTGGGATCGCAGTACACGCCCACGGCTGGGTGGGCCCAGGCGATCGGCTACCACCGCGACGTGCTCCAGGACCGCAGTCGGGATGGCTGCATAGCCGTCGCGCTGGGTGGTGAAGCCTCGGTGGCCACCAACGGGTTCTGGTCGGCGCTCACCATGGCCACGACGCTGCGCCTGCCGATGCTCTTCTACGTGGAGGACAACGGGCTCGGCATCAGTGTTCCCGGCGACATGCAGACTCCGGGTGCGAACATCGCCGCCAACCTGGCGTCGTTCGGCAACCTGCATGTGCTGGACGGCGATGGCACCGATCCCGCCGCGGCCGCCAGTCTGCTGGCGGACGGCGTGGCTCATGTGCGCAGCGGCGGCGGCCCTGCTCTCGTCCGGCTCACCGTGCCCCGGCTGAGCAGCCATTCCGGCCCCGACAACCAGAAGGGCTACCGGACCGACGCCGAGATTGCGGCCGACCACGAGCGCGATCCACTGCCGCGACTGCGACGGTACCTCGTTCCCGCGTTGCTGTCGGAGGACGAGTGGAAGTCACTGGAGCGCGAGGTGGAAACCGATGTGGACGTGGCTCTGGCGGCGGCCCGTGCTCGCCCGGCGCCGGACGCGTCAGGGGTGAAGCGGTGGGTCTACGCCGAGCCCGCACGCGATGGCGACATCGTGGCCATGGGCGGAATGAGCGACAGCATGCGCGATGCGCTGCCGACAACGGCGACACCCGATACCGACGGTCCGACGCTCCGTTTCGCCGAAGCGGTGAGGCGCACCCTCGCCCGCGAGTTGGAGGTGAACCCTCGTGTGCTCGTATTCGGAGAGGATGTGGGCCGGAAGGGTGGCGTGCACCTGGTGACCGAGGGATTGCAGAAGCGATTCGGCGCGAAACGCGTTTTCGACACCAGCCTGTCGGAGGAGGGCATAATTGGCCGTGCGGCGGGGATGGCATTCGCCGGACTGGTGCCAGTGGCGGAGATCCAGTTCCGGAAGTACGCGGATCCGGCCACCGAGCAACTGAACAACGCCGGCACGGTGCGTTGGCGGACGGCAAACCGATTCGCCTCACCCATGGTGGTGCGCATGCCGGGCGGTTTCGGCAAGGACGTGGGCGACCCGTGGCACTCGCTGAGCGGGGAGGTGCTCTGGGCACATGCGGTGGGTTGGCAGGTGGCCATCCCGTCCAACGCCGCCGACGCGACAGGGCTACTGCGTGCCGCCATGCGCAGCCCCAATCCGACGATCTTCTTCGAGCACCGTTCGCTGCTCATGACGAGCGACGGGAGCGCACACTACCCGGGCGACGACTACGTATTGCCGCTCGGCAAGGGCGCCGTGCTGTTGGAGGGCGACGACCTGACGCTGGTGACGTGGGGCGCGATGGTTCACCGTTGCCGCGCAGCCGTAAAGCGGCTGGGCGCGTCGGTGGAGTTGATGGATCTTCGTACCATCGCGCCCTGGGACCGTGAACTGGTGCTGGCCTCGGTGCGCCGGACGGGGCGCTGCCTGATCGTGCATGAAGACACGCTGACGGCCGGCTTCGGGGCGGAGATAGCGGCGACGTTGGCGCACGAAGCCTTCTGGCGGCTGGACGCGCCGGTGGAGAGGTTGGCGGTGGAGGACGTCCCGATGCCGTACCATCCCGACCTGCTGAACGCCGTGCTGCCCGGTGAGGACGAGATCGTGGCGGCGATGGAGCGGGTGCTGGGCGCCTGATCACCGGGTACGGCAGGGCTGGTTCATGCACGCCGATGGGGCGGGTCGCCAGGCGACCCGCCCCATCGTCCATCGATGCTGATTACTACTGCGACCCGAGACCCGATCTCAGCCAGTGCGGTTCGCCCGGCGCCGGCCCATGATACCGAGCAACAGCAAGCCGCTGCCCACCATCATCCAGGTGCCCGGCTCCGGCGTCAGGATTGCCGCGGGGCTCACCACGCTGGTGACTGGCGGCGGCACGGGCGTACCAGTTGTGGACGACCCTCCATTGGTGCCGGGCGTGCCCGGCGGCGGCGTGGCTGGCTGATTCACCGCGTTCCCGATCGAACCTGGAATGCTGGTCTGTCCCGGGCCCAGCGGCTGGGTCACCGTGTTGGACGACGCCGACGAGACCATGCCCGGCACACTGGAAGCGCCCGGGCTGGGGTCCGACCGCTTGGCCGGCATTGTCGGGACCACTGGTGCCGGCGCGGACGCCGCCGGAAGGGCGGAAGAGCCGGAGGAGGCGCCGGGATTGGACGACGGCTTGGCGGCCGCCGGTCCGACAGCGGAGGTACCCATTGCCGGACGAGTACTGGTTGGCTTGCGGGCCGCGTTGCTCGACGTCGCCGACGAACCAGCGTCGTTGGTGCCGTAGCTGCTGAATGCACGCGACGGTACGAGCGGATCACCGACCGCGTTGGCCGCCGGGTCGCGAGTGTAATCAGTCGCGTTGGCGCCAGTCAGGTCGCCGGCGAGCCGGCCGCCAGACGAGATTCGACCGATCGCGCCCGGCGGGAGCATGGCCAGCGAGCCGCCTCCGCCCGAGCCTGCACTCAGGAGCGCCCGGTAGTACTCGGCACTGCCCGGCCGCGTCGGCACGGTGGCACTGGATGCGCTGGACGTGCCACGCGATTGCGTCGCCGACGACCCATTGGCGACCCCACCCGCAGATGGCGCGCTGACAGCGCTCGTCCTGGCTACGGGTGAGCCGTCGGCCATGTCGCGAGCGGCCGCGGCGCGCGCACCGGCGACGTTGTTCGCCCCGGCGTTGGCCACCAATGCCGCGTCGAACGCCTGGTTACCGACGCTGAGCCTGGAATCGCCCATGGGACGCCTGGCGGGCTCCGGGCTGGAGAAGGCGAGCGCCGCCACAGCTCCGCCGCCCAGCATCACGGTGGCCACTCCAGCAGCGATGCCAGCCGGTCCCGATCTGAAGAAATCCCTGAACTTCATACGCCCTCCAACCAGCAGTGAGCAGTACGGCCAGCGCCGTTCCGCAAGAAAATAGCAGTCGCGCGTCGGAAACCAAGGCAAACATTCGAACAGTCGTGCGTCGATCTCCATGCGCGGCCAGGGCGTCTGACAACCCGACGATCGCGCATCTCCATCGTTGCTTGTGCAGGGCGCGTGCCCACGGTCGTGCCGCGGGCTGGATTGCAGTGCTGGAGGGCCGGAATCGTACCCTTGTGGAGGCTGATCCGCGCGCGCCGATGCACCCTTCCAGTCGAACTCGCCAGGCAAACAGGCAGAGGTCGCCAGCTCCACCGAACAGAAAAATCAGATCGGCTTGAAGAGCTCGAAAGGTTGATGGCAACTGTTGCAGTAAGCCAGCGACTTGCACGCCGTGGATCCGAAGTCGCTCCGCGGCTCGGTATTGGTGGAGTCGCAGAACGGACAGTTGGGCGCTACACGACGTCGGAGGAGCGGCACCAGTTCGCTCTCGCCGTGGTCCGCAACCGGGCCCGGCGGAGCGATGCCATACGCCTTCAGTTTGGCCCGCCCTGATTCCGACATCCAGTCCGTTGTCCAGGCCGGCGCATAGACCGTCCGCACGCGTGCCTCGCGGACGCCGTGCGCGGCGAGCGCGGCCAGGATGTCGCGCTCGATTACCTGGACGGCTGGACAGCCACTGTAGGTGGGCGTCACGGTCACGATCACGCCGCCGTCCTGCTCCACGCTCACGTCGCGGACGATCCCCAGGTCCACCACGCTCAACGCCGGCACTTCGGGATCGAGCACCGTCTCCAGGACTCGCCACAATTCGTCGATCTGATCATTCGCCGCAATGGTCATCACCGAGTCCTCCTATTCAACGGAATGGCCCGGAGTGTCGGCTGCCACGCATGCCAGTGGCAACGAGCCGACCGTACGAGCATCCATCCAATCGCGGTCGCGCCAACGTCGGCGCGAATGTCCACCCGACCGCCGCCACGCCGGCAGGTCACCCTCTCCTCTACCAGGATGCGCCAGGATGGGCCCGGGCGACACTCTGCATCTCCGCCAGCATGAGCCCCAGGTGCTCCGTGTGCAGTCCCTGCCGACCGCCACGGGCCACCGATGAATCGTCGGGCATGGTGAGCGTCGCGGCCTCCAGGATGCGCGACAGTTCCGATTCCCAGCGCGAGCGCAGCGATGCCGGATCGGGCGCCAGGCCAGCGGCCACCAGTTCGCGATCCAGTTCGTCGGTCAGGAACGGCTCGCTGGTGAAGCGCCACAATTCGTCCAGGGCAGCCTGCGTCCGCCGCCGGCTCTCCTCCGTACCGTCGCCCAGCTTGAGCACCCACTCGCCGCTATGCCGCACGTGATAACGCGCCTCCTTCAGGCTCTTCGCGGCCAGCGCGGCCAGCTCCACGTCCGCGCTCTGCTGAAGTGCTTCCAGCAGGATCACGTCGTAGATGTCGAACAGGAACTGCCGCATGATCGTGAAGGCGAAGTCCCCCCGGGGCAGTTCCACCAACTGGATGTTGCGGTATTCGCGCGCGTCGCGGAAGAAGGCCAGATCGTCCGCTGTGCGGCCGCGACCTTCGCGGACAGCGGCCAGCTCCAGGAATGCCGTGGCCTGTCCCACGAGGTCGAGGGCGATGTTGGCGACGGCGATGTCCTCTTCCAGGATGGGTGCATGGCCGCACCACTCGCTCAACCTGTTGCCGAGCACCAATCGATCATCGGCCAGCCTGAGCAGGTATTCCGCCGGCACTTCGGCGGCCGATGTCGCGCCATCGCGTTCAGCGTGGCCGGCCGGAGTCTGTGCGCCTGTCACGAGGTCAGAGCCCCTTGATGCCGATGGGCACCTTGTAGAAGTGCGGATGACGATAGATCTTGTCCTCCGCCGGATCGAAGAACGGGCCCCGGTCTTCCGGACTGCTGGCCACGATCATGTTGGACGGCACCACCCACATGCTCGTCACCTGTCCCCGCCGGGCGTACACATCGCGCGCGTTCTGCAGCGCGTGCTCGGCGTCGGTGGCGTGCACGCTTCCCACATGCTCGTGCGGTGATCCCGTCTTCCCCTCCTGCACGAACACCTCCCAGAGCGGCCACTGGCCGTGTCCGGTGGTGTGCTCCGAAGCCTGCTCCAGCGCGGCCGCGCTGCTGGCGCTCGCATCCATGTGAAAGGTCCTGGTCGGTTCGTGGTTGAAGGCAGGCCGCGTTCAGGCGGCGTTCTCCGAGCGGTAGCGAGCCGCCTGCTTCTCCGCGTACGCCTCGGCAGCGGCACGAACCCAGGCGCCCTCGTCATGCGCTGCACGGCGGGCTGCCAGGCGTTCCCTGTTGCACGGCCCATCACCGCCTATGACGCGGTAGAACTCGTCCCAATCGATCTCGCCAAAGATCCAGTCGCCCGATTCGGGGTCGTGACGCAGATCGGGGTCGGGAATCTCGAGGCCGATCGCGTGCGCCTGGGCGACCGTGATGTTCACGAAGCGCTGACGGAGTTCGTCGTTCGACTTCCTCTTCACCCCCCACCGGGTGAGCTCGGCGCTATTCGGAGAATCCTTGTCACTCGGACCGAACATCATCAGCGACGGCCACCACCAGCGGTCCAGTGAGTCCTGCGCCATCGCCTTCTGCTCCGGCGTGCCCTCGGCCAGGATGCACATGATCTCGTAGCCCTGCTTCTTGTGGAAGTTCTCTTCCTTGCAGATGCGTACCATCGCCCTCGCATATGGCCCGTAGGACGCCTTGGCAAGCATGGTCTGGTTGACGATCGCGGCACCGTCCACCAACCACCCGATGGCGCCGATGTCCGACCAGGCGAGGGTGGGATAGTTGAAGATGCTGGAGTACTTGGCCTTGCCCGCCAGCAACTGGTCCAGCAACGCCTCACGACTCACGCCCAGGGTCTCGGTGCCGCAATAGATGTACAATCCGTGGCCGGCCTCGTCCTGCACCTTGGCCAGCAGGCCGACCTTGCGACGCAGGTTGGGAGCGCGCGTGATCCAGTTTCCCTCCGGGAGCATCCCCACCACCTCGGAGTGTGCGTGCTGGCTCATCATGCGCACTAGCTGCCAGCGATAGCGCTCCGGCATCCAGTCCTTGGGCTCGATCGTCTCGCCGTCGGCTATGCGCGCCTCGAAATCGGCGAGCAGGGCGTCATCGGCATGAGGGCCCACGCTCTTCGCTTCCATATTTCACTCCTGGGACGGTGACGAGGAGACCCCTGGTGGGTCGAGCGGATTGGTGGCGGGTGGACGCGCCGATCTGTTGCCCGGCAGCGGCCACTCCTTAATGATACGCTATTCGCGCGTCGTTGGTTCATCCGGCGTCCCATCCAGCACCTCCTGACCCATCGCAATGACCACGCCTCCCCCCGCCGAGTCGGGCACCGTCCAACTGAGCGTCGCCGATGGAATTGCCGTCGTGAGCTTCAGTCACCCGAAGGGCAATTCACTCCCCGCCAGGCTCCTCCGCGAGTTGGCCGATGCCGTGAACGCTGCCGGCGCCGACGATGCTGCGCGCGTGGTGGTCCTGCGGAGCGAGGGCACGGGACCATTCTGCGGCGGTGCCTCATTCGACGAGTTGCGAGCGATTGCCGACGAGGAAGCCGGCAAGGAGTTCTTCATGGGCTTCGCGCGGCTCATCCTGGCCATGCGCAACTGTCCGAAGTTCGTCATCGCCCGCGTCCATGGCCGCGCCGTGGGCGGGGGAGTGGGCGTCGCCGCGGCGGCTGATTACACGCTGGCCGTGTCCAGCGCATCGGTCAAGCTGAGCGAACTGGCGGTTGGCATAGGCCCGTTCGTGGTGGGGCCAGCCATCC
>CALCHX010000069.1 GCA_937906875.1 uncultured Gemmatimonadota bacterium
CTTTCGCCGGGACGACGGGCTTTCGCCGGGACGACGGGCTTTCGCCGGGACGACGACGGCGGTGTGTTCGTCATTCCGGCGAAGGCCGGAACGGCGGCGGAGGCTCATTCCGCCCGCATCGCCCGCGCTGGATCCACCCGCAGTGCCTGCCGTGCCGGTACCAACGTCGCGACTAGAGCCATGACTACCAGAACTGCGGCAGCACCGGCGAAGGCCACCGGATCGCCGGGGGCGACGCCGAAGAGCATGCTCTCCAGCGTGCGCCTGAGCGCCCACGCGCCGGCCATGCCGAGCACCACTCCGGCGGCGGCCATGGCGAGCCCTTCCCAGAGCACCAGCCTCAACACGTCGCGTCGACTAGCGCCGAGGGCGATGCGGATGCCGATCTCCTGGGCGCGACGGGTGACGCCGTAGGAGACCACTCCGTAGACGCCGATAGCTGCCAGCACGACGGCGACGAGACCGAAGAAGCTGATGAGAAGGGCGTTGGTCCGTCGCGGCGCGACGGCACTGGAAATCAGCTCGTCCATGGAACGTACGTTGAACACGGCCTGCCCCGGGTCCACGGCGTATACCGCCTGGCGCATCCGGGCGCCGAGGAGCGCGGCCGACCCCGGACCGCGAGCAACCAATGCGAGGTTCCTCCCCGGGCTCTCCTCCAGCGGCACGTACATCTGCGGGATTGGCTCGTCGGCCAGCGTCTGGCCTCGCACGTCACCCACCAGCCCCACGACCGTCCGCGGAGGGATCGGCTCCATGATCGTGTACTGCCTGCCGATCGGGTCCTCGCCCGGCCAGAGGGCGCGGGCAAATGCCTCGTTGACCACCATCTCCTGAGGCGCACTGCTGTCCAATGCTGGCCGCGCCAGCCGCCCGCCAAGCAGAGGGATGCCTAGCACATCGAAGTATTCGCTCGTGACACTTATCTGCTGCCCCATGACCCCACCGCCGCTCTCGACACCCTTCGATCCCACCCTGAACGCTATTCCGCCCGCGCCGTCCATCGGCAGCTGACTCACCATGGCCGCACTGGTGACGCCGGGTGTCTCTTGTAACTGAGCGAGCACGGAGGAGACAAACTGCTGACTCTTCCAGAGCGAGTCATATCGCGCGCGCGCCAGCGAGAGCTCAAGGGTCGCCACCCCCTCCGTGCGCACGCCGCTCTCGGTATCGAACAGGTTGCCCATGCTGCGCAGCATGAGCCCGGCGCCCACGGCCAGGGTGAGGGCGAGGGCGAGCTGGGTTACCACGAATATCCGCCGCAGCCGCGCTCCCTCGCGCGCCGTGGAACCGGTGCCTCCGCTCTTCATGGTTTTGTTGGGATCGGAGCGGGAGGCGCCGAGCGCCGGCCAGAGACCGGCCAGAAGTCCCGTCGTTACCGCCAGCCCGAGCGAGAAGCCGAGCACGCGCAGATCGAGTTGAGCCGGTACCGTGCCGGCAAGCACCCTGGGCATGAGCGAGGTGAGTAGCCCCAGACTCGCCCTGGCCAGTAACACGCCGAGTAACCCGCCAGCGGTGGCCAGGATGAGGCTCTCCACCAGGAGCTGCCTGATTATGCGCACGCGGCTGGCCCCGAGAGCGGCGCGAAGGGCAATCTCCGGGCGACGGCCGGCGGCGCGGGCGAGCAGGAGATTGGCGACGTTGGCGCAGGCTACGAGAAGGACGAGCACCGTCGCCCCCATCAGTACCAGCAAGGCCGTCCGTCGACTGCCGACGAGCACTTCTCGGTATGGACGGGCAAAGTCGCCGACGGGCTGATCAAGCTCCTCACCCACTCTTGCCTGTACAGCGGCGTGGACTCTCACCGCCGCCTGAGTCACCGTGGCGCCAGGCGCCAGGCGACCGAGCACTGTGAGGGGCAGATACTGGCCGAAAGGCTCCCACCGGGCGAGGGAGAACGGCACGGCCAGCGGCAGCCAGATATCGGTGTCCTGGGGGAAGCCGAAGCGAGGCGGCATTATGCCGACCACACGGTACGGTGTCTCGTTGAGGCGCACGTCACGTCCGATCACCGCAGAGTCGCCGCCGAACTGCCGCCGCCACAACGCATCGGAAATAATTGCCGCATGTGGCCCCTCCAACGTCCCCTCCTCGGCCGTGAAACCGCGCCCGCGAGCGGGCTGGATGCCGAGCATCGAGAAGAGGTCTACCGTTACGAGTGCCACTCGCACGCGCAGCGGCGACTCACCCTCAGCGAGATTGAGCCCGCCCGGGGCGAAGGCGGCCACACCGGAGAAGACGTTGTGCATGGCGCGCACGTCGTCGATGTACAGACTCCGGTCCGACATGTTGTCGCGGTGGGGTATGCCCACATACTGTAGCTCTACCAGCCGGTCGCTCCGCTGGAACGGCAGCGGCCGCAGCATCGCCGCATCCACCGCGCTGAACATCGCCGTCGCGGCGCCGATGCCGAGCGCCAGGACGAGAATCACGGAGAGCGAGGAAGCTGGCTGCTGACGGAGCTTGCGGAGGGCGTAGCGGAGGTCCAGCAGGATGGCGTCCATGAACTCGATCCTCTCGAATCTGTGTTGTCGGCGGCGGTCGTGTTCGCGGAGCCAGCGGCTTACCTGGCCCTTGTCGCCGAAGCGCATCTCCGCCAACCGGCGCGCCTCCTCGGGGTCGACGCCGAGGGCCTCCAGCTCGGCCGTCGACTGGTCGAGATGAAAGCGAAGTTCGTCCTCGACGTCGGCGTCCACGTCAGGTCCCCAGAAGCGCAGGTAGCGGCGCCAGCGCGGTGTGTCGCTCATCGGCTGTTCTCCCGGCTGGGATCAGAGCAGCGACGGCTCGGCGGCCAGCACGAGCGTGACCGCGCGCGAGAAGGGGAGCCAGGTGGAGGCGTCGTCGCGCAGATGCTGGCGGCCGGCAGGAGTGAGGGCGTAGCAGCGGGCCCGCCGGTTCTGGTCGGTGAGCTCCCAGCGGGCGGTGACCAGCCCGCGATCCTCCAACCGCCTGAGCGCCGGGTAGAGCGACCCCTCCTCAATCTGCAGGGTGTCGCCGCTCACCTGGCGGATCCACCTCGCCACGCCGTAGCCGTGCAGGTCCTGGGCGACGAGCGCCTTCAGGATGAGGAGACTGAGCGTCCCCTGCAGCATTCCGCCCGTTTCACGCGCCACCGGAATCTCCCATGAGAAGTCGGATGCCAAGGTAGGCGCTCATACCCAGTCTTGCAAGGGTGGGATTTTTCTCGTGGTGATGGTGAACCGGCAGCGTACCGCTTCGTCATCGCGCGGCTACGTGCCTCAGTGCTCGCCATAGCCGCAAATCGTCATTCCGGCGAACGCCGGAATCCATGTTCTGCATCGGGGCCATGGATCCCGGCTTCCGCCGGGATGACGGGCTTTCGCCGGGATGACGGGCTTCCGCCGGGATGACGGGCTTCCGCCGGGATGACGGGCTTTCGCCGGGATGACGGGCTTCCGCCGGGATGA
>CALCHX010000070.1 GCA_937906875.1 uncultured Gemmatimonadota bacterium
ACGCGTGACGCCGTCATTTCCAGGGCTCCTTGCGTACCGCTGCGGCGCAACCTGCGGGCAGCCCGGTCAGGTGAGCACGATCGAGCGTGTGAGATGCCGTGGGCGGTCGGGGTCGAGCCCACGCGCCACCGCGGTTTCGACGGCCAGGCGCTGCGCGAGCACGAGTTCGACCAGCGGATCGGTCGCGACGCGCGAGATGGCGGTCGCCCCGGTCGCGGCGATGTCCCGCACGAGATCGTCGTCGTGGGCGCCGAGCAACCACACCAGCGAGCCCCGGTGCGCGACCGCGAGTGGCCCGTGGCGGTAGTCGAGCAGCGGATACGACTCGGCCCACGCCTGCGCCGACTCGCGGATCTTCAACGCCGCCTCCTGAGCGAGCCCGTAGGTCCAGCCACGGCCGAGGTAGACGACGTGGTCGAAGCGCTCCGGCGGCCGCGGGCCGGGCGTGGCGAGGGCCGTCTCAGCCAGATCCGGGAGGGTCGATACGTCCTCGCCGAAGGCCGCTCGGGCGAGGAAGAGAAACGTGGTGGGGAACCGTGTTTGCACCACCGAGCGCTCGTCGGCGAAGCCGAGCAGCAGTACGTCGTCGGCCAGTCGCCCAGCGGGAGAGTCCTCGGTAGCGGTGACGACGATGCGACGGACGCCCGCAGGGAGCGTGCCGAGCGCCTCGATCACCTCCGTGGTGGTACCCGAGCGGGTGATGCCGATGACGGTGTCGTATGACCGCCAGGGGTGCGGCTCGGAGGCGTAGTGGGCATCTGTCTCGCCCAGGCCGGCTTGTTCGCGCAGCAGCGCAACGGACTGTGCGATGAAGGCAGAGGTTCCGCACCCGATGACCAAGACCCGCTCCCCGGGTCGGGCGAGCAGTTCGCGCGCTCGATCGAGCATGGCCAGCGACTGGCGCCAGATGTCGGGCTGGCTGGCGATCTCGGTGGACGTGATGTTCATGGTGCGATGCTCCTCGCTGGTTGATTCGTCACCGTATGTCCTCCCCCGTGCCTCCGAGCGCGACCGGCAGGTACCGCGCGTGGGCGGCGGTGAGTTCGTCGCATAGTTCCCAGATCTGCTGCGGCGTGAGGGTGGAACTCGCGTTCGCGTCGGCCAACACGGCCTGCCGAATCAACAGCGGATCGCCGGCGCGTGCCGCCTCGACGGTGAGTTCTGCGACGGAGAGGTAGCTGCGGTTGAGCGCGGCCCCCGCGGGCGGCACGTCTCCGAACCGCTGGGGGTGCACACCATCCGCATCCACGCTCGCCGGTACCTCGACCACCGCCCGCTGCGGCAGGTTGTCGATCAATCCAGCGTTGGGGACGTTCACGTGCAGGTCCCTGGGGGTGCCGGTCGAGATCGAGTGGATGATCTGCGGGGCATATTCCGCCGCGTCCGTCTCGGCGTGCAGGGGCAGGTCTTCACCGGCGTCCAGCAGGCGCCGGGCCCGATCGAACTCGCGCACATTGCGCTCGGAGATGCCGACATACTCCAGCGGATGTAACCGGTACTGCGCGATCTGCGCATCCGAACGCAGGAACCACCCGACGTACTCCGACGAGTGCTCGCTCGTTTCGGTCGGATAGAAGCCCACCCGGCGGAAGATCTCGACCCGAACGCGGCGTTTCAGCTCCGGATCCGCCGCGATGCGCTCGCGCAGCAGGGGGTACAGGTCGCGCCCGTCACGGCTCCATTGCGTGAGCCAGGCCTGGTGGTTGACTCCACCGGCCCGGTAGTGCGTGCCTTCGAGCGGCACCCCGACCAGGGCGCACAGGCCGTGCACGGTCCAGTAGACGCTGTGACACAGCCCCACGACCTTGATTCGTGGCGCAACCTCCGACATCCACCACACGTTCATCGCCATGGGGTTGGTGTAATTGAGAATCCATGCGTCCGGACACAGCTGCTGGATGTCCCGGGCGACGCCGGTCAGGACGGGAAAGGTACGCAGCGCGCGAAAGACACCGCCGACGCCCGTGGTGTCGCCGATCGTTTGCCGCAGCCCATGACGCGCCGGAACCTCGAGATCGACGCGGGTGGCATCGATGCCGCCTACTTGGATCATGTTCACCACGAAGTCCGCGCCGGCGAGACACTCGCGGCGGTCCCGTGAGGCACGCACGCTCACGTCACGGCCGACCTGGCGCGCAACGCTCAGTGCGGTGCGGTAGGCAACGTCGAGTCGCGTGGCATCGATGTCGTGTAGGGCGATGTCGAGTGCCGGAAGGTCGGGGTAGCGGAGCAGATCGGTGAGCAGCTGCCGGGTGAACACGACGCTGCCCGCCCCGAGGAAGACTATCGAGGGCATGGTGTCGATTGTCGAAGTAGCTGCGCACCGCGCGCAAGCCGCTGCTCACATTGACGGTCAAATGGTCATCTGTCATGCTCGCTTTCGTGGCAAGCGGAGTGAGCAAGTCGATTGCTGACCTTGCGGGGTCTGCCAAGCGGTCGCGGCGCATGGCGGCCATCCTCGACACCATCGCGGCGCGCCGCGACGCGTCGGTGGCCATGCTGGCCGAGACGTTCGGCGCGTCACCCGCGACGATCAGGCGCGACCTCGCGGTCCTGACGGACCAGGGACTCATCGTCCGCACGCACGGCGGCGCCGAGGAGGGCGGCAGGATGGCCGAGATGCCCGTTGCGCTGCGCGACACCCGGTTCCACGACGCAAAGCAGCGCATTGCGCGTGCGGCTGCGGCCCGCATCCCCCGGGAGCGTCACGCCGTCGCGCTCAGCGGTGGGACCACGGCGGCGGGCGTCGCCCGCGAGCTGGCCCACCGCCGGGAGCTGACGATCGTCACCAACTCGCTCTCGATCGCCATGCAGGTCGCATCGAACCCGGGACCATTGGTCGTCATGACCGGGGGGATCCTTCGCCCGCTATCGCTCGAACTCGTCGGCGTGCTCGCCGAGGGCACCTTCACCGCCGTGAATGTCGGGACCGCGATCCTCGGCGCCGACGGCATGTCGGCGGATGCCGGCGTCACGACTCACGACGAGACCGAGGCGCGCACGAATCACGCGATGGTGGCGAAGGCCAGCCGGACCATCGTCGTCGCCGATGGCTCGAAGATCGGCCATGCTGCCCTCGCTCGCATGGCGGACAGCGATCAGATCGACATGCTGATCACCGACGAATCTGCCGATTCCGAGGAGCTCGACCGATTGCGCGCGCTCGGCGTCGAGATCGTCCTGGCCTGATATCGCACCCGGCGCCGGCTCGCAGAAGCCGACTCTGCCGTGATCGCCTGCCGCACGCCGGGAGCCTGATGTCGCCGCCGAGCGCGAAAGTCGAATGTATGTGACTCCACCTCGGGTAGTCATATAAGGTAGACATCGGTGTCAGTTGGTCACATCAAGTCGACCCGAGAGGGAGAGCGGTAAGGTCTCGACTGGAGTTGGCCACTCTCATTGAGCTGCGACGGCGCGAGGTGGGTCTGACCCAGGCAGAACTGGCGCGCCGTGCGGGCGTCAGCCGTCAAAGGATCAACGCACTTGAGGCGTCCGAGAGCAATCCGTCGTTCACCAA
>CALCHX010000071.1 GCA_937906875.1 uncultured Gemmatimonadota bacterium
GGGCACTGGCACCGCGGGCACTGGCACCGCGGGCACTGGCACCGCGGGCACTGGCACCGCGGGCACTGGCGCTGCGGGCGCTGGCATTGCGGGCACTGGCATTGCGGCAGGGCCGGGCTTGCATGGGATTGGCCACGAGCAGTATTCCGAGTGTGGCGAGGCGCCCACCGATGGCCGTGGACCCGGCTCGGGTCGGCCGGTCCTTGAGGCGCCGGAGTAGGCGCTCCCCCGCTTAGCGCAGCAGATGAAGCGCCTCGTGAGCCTCCGCGATGAACACATCACGCGGGTGTCCACGAGGCATCCTTCATGCTCGGCTGATACAAGCTCTGCTTAACGAGGGTACAGAGGCAGAAGCGCCGATGGCCGACCCTCCCACCTTGCTGTCGCTCGTGGGCGCGCATGCCCCCACCGCTGGCATTCGCGACGCCGGCGCTCTCAACGAATAGGTGCAGCGGGTTGAAGCTGAGCGTCCCGCGCCCACTTCACGCATATCAGCAGATGGAAGAGCCGGAGACACAGCCATAACACCCAGGCTTCCTCGCTAGAGGAAGCCGTGGAGGCTCGATCAATAGTCCACACCCAAGGTGGCATAGCTTGGCTGCGAGCGATCTGTCGGGGATTTGGCGATTACCCAGTATGTGCGGCTGATGACGTTGGTGCCGACAGGCGACGGTATTGTCATGGATAGGTTCGTCGTACTGCCCATGTACTCAGGCTCGGACGTATAGATCTGCAGATATCCATCCTCGTCCATCTCCTCGTATCGCTGTTCGTACACTACTTCATACGAAGCTGCTCCGCTGACCGCCAGCCAGCTAAGCACATGCGTCGGAGTCCCAGTTCCTGACGCACTCAGCACTGGCGCGCTCAGAAGCGCCGGGCGTACCACGGTCATAGGAGTACCGTGACCAAGGTCGCCCTCGAGCCGTGAGAAACGCGAAAAGTAGGTGCCGTCGCTAGTGTTTCCGGTAGTAATGCCGAGCGCGGTGATCTCGTCACCACCGCCCCAGCGGAACACTGGCCCTCCGCTGTCCCCTCCCAGCGCCAGCGCATTGCCGCGATCCGCACAGCGGATCAGCACGTAGTAACCAGGCTCAGATCCCTCCGTAGACGTGTAGTCGACGCATGTTGCATTGATGTAGCCATACGTCCATCCGCTCGTGCGGCCGATCTTGTCATACTGCTGGCCAGTGTAAGCAACGCCTACCCCGTCAACCCGGAGAAATGGGCTGGTGGTGCTGATATTGACGGTGCCAGCTCCCATGGACGGTCCTCGGCGGTCATTAGGCCGTGCAATCAAGCCCACCTCGCTGGTGATGCCCGCATTGAATGCGAACAGGGCCGCGTCGCTGCCGCGACACGTCGCGAAGACGCCGCAGAAATATCCAGCAGCATCGTACTCTTCGAAGCCAATGGGGCTGCCCCACCCTATGGTGGCGTTATACATGACGTCGCCTTGCGTCGTGAACTTCCGTTCAGTGCAATGGGAAGCGGTCACCCACTTATTGGTCCCATTGTGCTGCACTACGAAACCCAGAGTGCAGAATGAGCTGGTGCCCGTGCGCACCACCTGCAAACCTCCCACCATCGGTCGACACCCTTCTGCAGTGAGCATCGTGCAGGCGGGGTTGAATGCTGGCGGGACCTGCGTAGTCGTAGCAGCGGCATCAACGATTGGCTCCGCCGCTTCAAGCCGCACTGCCGCGCCCTCCACGCCCAGCGCAGCCAACCGACCAAGAACCGCTGGCTTCAGGCGAGCGAACTCACCTGCTCGAAGGCCAAGCGTGACACTGTTGCGTGCCTCGTCGAGGTCGAGGTAGATCACGCCGTCGGTCTTCGAGAAGATGCTGTCCGCGACCAGGTCGCGCCAAGCGGCGAGCTGCGCAAAGCTGTACCTGGCGCGCTCGATGGCAATGGCCCCGGCTGCCCTCTGCGTCCCGCGCGCACCGAGTAACCCCGGCTGCATCCTCACCGCTGTCGCGCGCGCCCGCGCATCGTCGGTGGCGTCACGGACGAGTACCACCATGGTGCCATCCTGACGGTAGTAGAAGCCCGCCGCACTAGGTACATCACGTGACAACTCGGCAAACGCCGCCTCCTCCGCGCGCAAGCGATATGAGGGTGCCGCTGGCTGACGGAGTGCCGTTGCTGAAGGCGCACTCGGGACGTTCGGTTGCAGGGGGTCATCTGCGCACGCCGTGAATGCGAACGCTAGTCCCCCTAGGGCCAGCGCGAGGCGGTGCGTGGCATGGCGCGGCCACGCATTGGACGACGGGGTACTACGAGACCACATCGTTGCTTTCATGGTTTGTGAGAGATGAGAGAGAGGTGATGGTGATGAGGTCAATGGCTAGTTGCAAGCGCGCACCCCGTGCGACGCTCTCCCTAGCCCAGGCAGATCGCGCTCCGACTGGGGCCGGGCCGTCTGCGGGTCAGTCGTTGAGCGTACAGTTGCTACGGCCATGGATGCTGGCCGCGCCGAGGCCTCCTGGGCACGTACGGTCGTGCCGTGCCTCGGCTAGCGGCACCCAGTGCTGCGTGCGCTGGGGGGGTGCGAGGAGTGTCATGCGCGCTTGCGGGGTTCAAGAGCCGCTTCGTCGCGCCTCACTAACTACACGAGCAGCTCCCCACTGTACATGTCGCTCTGTTCATCCCGCCCTATAGCGGCTCGAGCGCTGCGGTTAGGTGTAGCGTCTCAGTGCGACAGCCACGCTCCCCCACATGGGCCTCGCTCCGTGTCCATGTGTGATAGCCCTCCTTTGAGATCTGCAGCGCATACACGCCCGCGCGTCCGTGAAGGATCGTGAAATGCGTATTGTTGTCAGCTGCCGCTGGCATCGCCTCGGACACAGTCACGGTGTCCCCGAACTTATCGCGTCCCGCCGCCGTAAGTATGGCGCTAGACGCTGCGGGCAGCCCGTTCTGGGCATCCCTGACCGCGATGTCGATGCCGGGGTAGCCGATAGCATCGCAGCCGGTGATAGCACGGCACCCAGAGGCGACGTAGGCGACCGCAGTGATGAGCAAATAGACTCGTGACCGCATCTTTAGGCAGGCATGGGAAGGGTATGTGACTGGTGCTCGCTCGGGCACCGGGCCGTTACCAAGGCCGGTCCGCCGTCGCGACCAGTAGCTAAGCGTAGACGTTAACAGCTGCGTGCGCTCCGCTGATGTCCGCGAAGCACGGATGCCGAAGCATGGGATGCCGGCGCGCGCTTGCCGGTCGCTCTATTCGAGGCCTCAGTGAGGCTGGAGCGTTCGACCGGCAGGGGAGCTTTTGCCACCGCCCGCGCCAGTCTGTGGCCCTCCATACCGCCGCAAGGCCTCGCGTGGCGGATGCAGCCACCCCCCATTACTGTGCCAGACAGCGCGCCTCCCAGTGCACTATCCGTCCGAAAGCATTGCGCTGCAAGAGGCCGAGTGCCGGCATGCCTCCCGAAACGCGCAGGCAACACTCAGAACGCGCAATGGATGTTGTCCTGGAGGCCCGTTTACGTCGACCTCACAGTTTGGCTAGGATGTGGACGCACCGCCGAGCGCTCCCAAAGACTATGCACTCATCGGCTCACCCGCGTGTCGTTGAGGATCAGGGCTACCGCTCTGCCGCGCAGCTGGAGTAGACCCGCTTTACATCAGCCCGGATACTCGGGGCAGACGCCTGAAATGGCTAACCAGGATCAGATCAGGAACCGCCGGTTCGCCTCCCACTGGCGCACCGTGGCGGGCGTGGCGGACCAGTGGTGTCGCTCCGCACACCACCTAGGCGGCCAGCCACCCGATCTGCACTCGCTCAGGCACACGGTGCACGTGCGACGGTGCGACTGGCTAAACCGGAACCTCGTGCCGCCGTCGTACCTTCGCCGAGCGCCTGCCGGGGCTGCTCGACCAACGGGCCCGACTCGCCCGACGATCAGCCGCTACGGAGAGCGCAGTCACGGTCGCGATGGGTGGCGAGCCGGGGCGCGTCTGATCGCTCGCCTGGCGATGCCCACACGCCCCGACACGCTGGCGTGGCTCATCCAGCGCTCTCCGCTGCCGCGCTTCGGGCCCCCGCGTGCCCTCGGCGTCGACGACTGGGCGATCAGGAAACGGCAGTCCTACGGCACCATTCTCGTCGATCTGGAAGAGCGCCGCGTCGTCGAACTGCTGCCCGACCGGACCGCCCCGACACTGGCCGCTTGGCTCCGCCGACGACCGCAGATCGAGGTGATCGCCCGCGACCGGTCGACGGAGTACAGGCGCGGCATCACGACTGGCGCGCCCGAGGCGATCCAGGTCGCCGACCGCTGGCACCTGCTGGTGAATGCACGAGACATGACCGAGCGCTGGCTGACGGGTATGCACGGGCGCCTACGGCAGCTGGCCGCGGTCACCAGCACGACATCGGGCGAGGGGCACACGGACGAGCGGTCGGACGAGCGGTCGGACGAGCGGTCGTCGCCACGCCGGGATGGCGCGTTCCCACGCACCCACGCCGAGGCCGTCGCGAGTACCGCCATCCACTCGCTGTGGCGTGCGCGCTACGAGGAGGTGCGTCGCCGCCATGCCGCGGGCGAATCGCTCCTCGCGATCAGCCGCGCCATGCGGCTCGCGCGCGGCACGGTGCGCAAGTTCGCCCACGCGGCGTCGTTTCCCGCGCACGCCAAGCACCCACCGCAGCCCAGCCTCCTCAACCCTTATCTGGAGCACCTCACGCGGCGGCACGCCGACGGCTGCGAGAACGCCATGCAGCTCTGGCGTGAGATCCAAGCACTCGGCTACCCTGGCACCGCGCGGCAAGTGCACCGCTGGCTGCAGCCGCGTCGACGCGTGCCGGCCGCCACGCAGCCCACTACGCAGGCCGCCGCACGCGGGAACGCAACGGTCGGGTGCCTTGCGCATCCGCGGCCCGCCGTGCCACGACCCGCCGTGCCGCTACTCCCCTCCGCCACCCAGTTGGCCTGGCTCGTCACGCAGAAGCCAACTGCGCTCGCAGCTGATGATGCGGCCGTGCTGGCCCGGGTCGAGCAGGACGCCGAGGTCGCACGCGTGTTCGCTATGGTCCGCCGCTTCGCCGCATTGGTGCGCGACCGCACGAGCGATGCCCGCATTGTGCTCGCGGCCTTCGACGCCTGGCTGAGCGAGGCGCGCACGTGCGGCGTCCGGGCACTCGAGACGTTTGCTCGCGGGCCCGAGCAGGATGGCGCGGCAGTGCGTGCCGCCCTGACCACGCCGTGGAGCAACGGTCAGACCGAGGGGCAGATCACGAAGCTCAAGCTCCTCAAGCGGCAGATGTACGGCCGCGCCAACTTCGACCTGCTGCGCCGCCGCGTGCTCCTCGCCGCCTGATCCACACAAAGTGCGGGAGAGCCATCAAAGCGGGTGAGGGCTAGCCGCCGCACAGCGAGACCGCGTTACGGCCTGAGCGAGAGGCCAACCGAAAAAGCTGGGCTCGTGCGCGTAGACTCTTCGGAATTCAGAACATAGGCACTCGCATTTGCGGCCAGCGCTATGCGCTGTGTGAGCGGGTAGCTGACCGACGCACTCGGCAGAATGACGGTCCGCGCAGAGAACTCGTCGTTCCCGAATGAAGGCTCTAGTACTGGGTCACCGACGCTGCCAGAGATCGGGCTACGGCGCCACGCGGCCCCAACCTGGACCGCGAGGGATATGGCTGCCCTCCTCATCGGCAGCTCCACGGCTGGACCGGCCGCCACGAATATCCATTCGTTGCGATAGATATTGCGGCTCGGTGAAGCCGGAGAGTGGGCACCTACGTCATTCACGCGTGAGTAGCCGACCGAGGCTGTACCGCTGAACGGACCGGAGATGCGCTTCTCAACATGTGCGCTGACGAGTGCACCCGTGCGGCTGCCATCGTCACCTGCGTCGTACTTGTCGATTAGAATGCCAACCGATGGCCCCATGGCCCATCCCGACCCGCTCGCTGTCTCCTGGGCATGCGCCGGCATGCCTGCGGTGGCTATCAGTCCTCCCGCGATCACTGCGCGGCGCAACAACGCTGGCAGGCAGACTACAGAAGCACGCATGTCCTAACCTCCCCTGAATGGCTGGATCGTGTAAGGGCAGCTCTCAAAGTTGCCCACCCAGGATGGCGGACGAGGCAACCTGGTACTGACTGCGTGGCCACGAAGCGCGTGATTGCTTCGGTTACACGCTATTGCAACTACAAGATGGCCCCAGGCTACAAGGTGCATTTCTCGCATGCAAGAACCAATCGTGAGCCGCTCCTGCTTGTACGACACGGGAGCCTGGCCTGGCTCCCGTGCAGGTATGCATGACTGAGCATAAGTGTTCCCGCCGAGCACCTGGCCTTGGTGTGTCCGGGCAGGTAAGGGTAGGGCCGCGCTGTGTTGCCCGTAAGATGCGGGCCCTGCCCTCTCGTTCGTCCAGAGTATACGACGTTACGGACTGGTCAACTGAAGATACACGCGACCGTTCTCTTGCAAACTACCGGTTCCCTGCTCTCGGTATAGAATGTGAGTAGCATCGGGATAACTCTGGCCAACTAGACCCGTCGGCATCGTAGTACCTAGAAGCTGATCGTCACCGACGACCATCGTATTGAATGCGTTCGCCACGCTCGCGGCCCACGAGAAGAGCGTCTCGGTCGAGCTTACGGTCGTGACATTGATGATGGCACTCGCGACGCCATACGCACCACGGAGATCATTGTACAGCTCTTGCAGGTCCGACGTGTTGTTCCCTCTTATCGCACATGCGCCATCGTCATCCTCCCATACCTGGATGGTGAGCGCGTAATCGGCTGTGTACCACAAACGGTAGTTGGTAATGTCCGTCTGGCTGAACAGCATGCCATGAACAGCAGCACTTGGGTTGCGCTCCCACGAGCTATTGTTCTGATCGAACCACTTTCTGCTATCCACCGGCGCTGGAGCACCGCCATAGCCGTTGCCGCTGCACGACATGATTGGGCCGGACCAGCCTGAGAATGACGCGCCAACGATGAACACGTCGATCTCAGGGTCGCCACGTAGCCAAGACTCACCGAGATCTGGAATGTTTGATCGAGTAATGAACAGACCTGCCGGATACTCCGTCGGCGGGACGATGCATTCGGGTAGATACGGATTCTCCCAGCACGGATCGGGTGGTATAAGGGCCGCGGATGCACTCGTCTTGCTATCCGTACCTGTGTACTGCAATCTGGGCTGGCTCGATGCTCTTGCATCGGGCGCCTGGTACGTGCCGATTGCCCGACCTCCAGCATCATCCGCATTGACCCAGTCCGCTGAAAGGCCCTGGGAGAAGTCTGTCTCCGTCGGGACGATGGCAATCGTTGGCGTTGAGGATGGGCGAGAAGCATCGAGAGTGACGCGAGATCCATCGAGGCTGTAGCCGATGATCTCTGACTTGTCCCGCAATTGGCCGGCCACCAATAGGTCGCTCGATCCTATCCATCGCGCCCGATGCTCGTCGACTGGAACGTAGAATTCGAGCGAACGGTCGAAAGCGTTCAGGAGCACAACGAGAGAATCGCGGCTGATATTGGCATGCTCAGACATCTTTGCCAGAAGGATGCCGCCATTGCCATGGATGTATCTATTGAACTCGATCTTGTGCTCTGGCGTATGGCGCGAGCCGCGCAAATCCTGGTTTAGCCGCTGGCGCAATCCATTGTCTTGGAGCGCCATCGCCGTGGCACGCGTGATGACAGCAAGCGCGCTCTGTCGCACTTCCTGTATGCTGTCCTGGTTGACGCGCGTAACAGCGGGTTGAAGTAGCGAATGCGATGCTTCTGTCGGCGCGCTCACATCGTCAGTGCACCCGCCGAGCGCGGCAAGCAGGGCCGCGAGGACAAGTGCCGAAGGAGCTTTGTGTCGCCACGATGCAGCCGAGACTCTTCTGTGATGTGACACGAGTGATGCCTCGCCATTCAAGAAGGCCCTTTGTCGGTAGACACGACAAATGGCAGCATTGACAGTGCCTCGTGCCCTGCCCATCGGACATTGCGCCCAGAGCGGCGCAATCGGCTTCGGCCATACTCCACGCTACGGCCAGTGCATCCTGCTCGTCTACATGATACGAGCGCGCGGACGAGCCAGCCAGCGCGTTTCGCGCGAATATCCCCGAAACGCGCAATCGTGTTGGAAACGCTTCCGAGAACACCTTTTGGTGGAAGCTCGCACCGCTGACACGGACCACCCAGACCGACTGTTCGCGGGTAGCTATGGCCCCGGCAATGTCAGGCGCTGGAGTGTAGGCGGTCCCCGACGGGCTGGACGGAGCCGGGCACGAAGCACCATGTAGTTGTCGACCGAAACCGCATCCCGGTCGCCATGGAGGTGACGGCAGGGAACCTGAAGGACGGCCAGATGCTGAAGCCGATGCGCGATGCGATCCCGGCGCGGCGGACCGGACGTCGACGCGGGCCGCAGCATCGGCGGGAGAAGC
>CALCHX010000072.1 GCA_937906875.1 uncultured Gemmatimonadota bacterium
GGCGGTTGATGGCCTACCCCTCCCTGCTGCGCCGGATGGACGCCCAATGGCGCCTCTCACGGCACTACGGGATCACCAACTGCCTGGTGTTCCACAAACTCTCCGACCTGGACAACGTGGGCGACCAAGGCTCCGCCATGCGCGCCCTCGCCTCCTCGCTGCTCGCCAACGCCGAAACCAGGATCATCTACCGGCAAGAACCCGACCAGCTCGGCTCCACCGCCGACGCCCTCGGGCTGACCGGCACCGAACAGAAACTCATCCCCGGACTCGGCGTGGGACAAGGACTCTGGCGGATCAAAGACCGCTCCTTCATCGTCCAACACCAACTCCACCCCGACGAGCTAGCCGTCTTCGACACCACCGGCCGCATGACAGCAGACTCCCGTAAGTTCACGAATCGTGAATCCGAGTAGGGCCGGAACTCACGGGTTCAGGGCTGGTTTCAGCCTATGTGGATCCGTGAGTTCTGCGGCGTCAGGAGGGGATGGTAGCGAGGCGTGTTGCAGCATCCCAGGCTTGTGTAGCGACTTGGACGGCGTCCCACGGGGAGCCGAGGGGCGGGGTGTAGGAGAGGTCGAGGTCGGAGAGCTGGTCGATGGTCATGCCGGCGTGGAGGGCGGTGGCGTAAGTATCGACGCGTTTGGCGATCTCGGTGCCCCTCTTGCCGACGAGCTGGGCGCCGAGGAGGCGTCCGTCTCGGGTGTCGCCGGTGATGCGGAACTGGATGGGGTGGGCGCCTGGGTAGTACCGCTTGTGGTCGTCCGCGACCGCTGCTGCCGTCGCGGCATCGTATCCGGCGGTCTCGGCTTCGTGCTGACGGAGGCCGGTGCGGGCGGCGACGAGGTCGAAGACCTTCACGACCTGGGTCCCGACGGAGCCCTGGAAGGCCCGGTTGCCGCCGATGGCGTTCTCTCCGGCGATGCGGCCCTGTTTGTGGCTGGTGGTACCCAGCGGGAGGTAGGTGCGGTCGAGGAGGCGGTGGTGGGTGATGATGCCGTCCCCGGCGGCCCAGACGTGCGGAAGGCCGGTGCGCATGTACTCGTCGACGGCGACTGCCCGGCCTGCGCCGAGCGTTGCGCCGGCGGTTTCGAGGAGGGTGGTGTTGGGGCGCACGCCGACGACTACGAGCACGAGTTCGGTGGTCTGGGTGAAGGGCTGGCCCTGGTGGACGCCGGTGACAGTGAGCCCGGCCGGGGTCTTCTCGATCCTGGTCACGGTGGTGTTGACCCGGACGGTGACGCCGTGTTGTACGAGTTCGTCGTGGACGAGGGTGCCGAGTTCGGGGTCGAGGGTGGAGAGCACCTCGGGGCCGCGCTGGAGTTGGGTGACGGCGATGCCTCGGGCGGTGAAGGCTTCGGCCATCTCCAGGCCGACATACCCCGCACCGACAATGACGGCAGACGACGGCCGCCGCTCGGCGAGGTCGGTGTCGAGGGCGAAGGTGTCGCCCATCGAGTGGATCACATGCACCCCGTCCGCCGCGGTCAGGTGGTCGAGGCCGGTGATGCCGGCGTGGGACGGGAGTGCCCCGGTGCCGACGATCAGTTCGTCGTACCCGATGCGCTCCTCGGTCCCGTCCGGGCCGCGGACGGTGAGCCGTTGCCCGGCCACGTCGATGCTGGTGGCGAGGGTGTTCAGGCGGAGGGCCATGCCGGTGGCTTCTAGGTCCGCGCTGGTGCGATGCGCGAGCGACTGCCACGGCTGGACCTCGCCGGTGAAGTAGTACGGGATGCCGCAGATCGAGAAGTTCGGGTATTCATCTGCGACCACAACCGTCACATCGGTGGCGGGGTCGAGTTCGCGTGCGCGGAGCGCGGCGGAGATACCGGCATCCGAACCGCCGATGATCGCGAGGTGAGTCATGAGGAAGCTTTCTTTCGGATCGGGAAGAACAACAGCACCAGAAGCACGCCAAGGACGGCGCCGAGCAGCTGCGCGGCGAGGAACGGGAGCACCGAGGCCGGGGCGATCCCGGCGAACGTGTCTGTGAACACGCGGCCGATCGTGACGGCAGGGTTCGCGAACGACGTGGACGAGGTGAACCAGTACGCTGCCCCGATATAGGCACCCACCGCTGGGGCGATGATCATGGTCCGACCCGTCCGGGCCAAGGCGCAGATCACTAGCATCAGGCCTGCCGTCGCGACGACCTCACCCAGGAAGTGCCCTGGAGTGGCACGGTCTTTTGTGGACAACGCAGTGGGGACCTCGAACATCAGGTTCGCGAGGATCGCGCCGCCGATCCCGCCGGTGATCTGTGTCACCAGATAGACCACGACCTCGGTGAGACGGTGGCGGGCCCCGAGGGTGCGGTCGGCAAGAGTGACCACCGGATTGAAGTGCGCCCCGGATACTGGCTGGAACACCAGAATCAGCACCGCCAGCCCCAGTGTCGTCGCGAGGGAGTTCTCCAGCAGCTGCAACCCCACGTCGTGCGGGGACAGCTGCTGCGCGGCGATCCCGGAACCCACCACAACGGCGACCAGTAGCCCGGTGCCCAGGAACTCGGCGGTCGCGCGGACGAGGAGGCCGACGGGTTCGATTCGTGTATTCATCGCCTCCCACCTTGACCGAACTCACTTGCTAAGTCAAGATTGAGGTAATGAACGTTGAGCGAATTTCGTTGGAGGTGCGGGTCGCCCGATATGCGGCGCTCGCTGATCCGGTGCGACTGCGGATCGTGGACTTGCTCACCCTGGGCGATGTCGCCCCGGTCGAGGTGCAGCAGGAACTGGGGATCTCCTCCAGTCTCCTCGCGCATCACCTGCGCATCCTGGAGGAAGCCGGGTTCCTGACCCGCACCCGGTCGGAAGCTGACCGGCGCCGTACCTACCTGCGCCTCACCGAGGATGCGCTCGACGGGCTGGCTCCATCCGCAGTGCTCGCGGCCCGCCGGGTGGTGTTCGTGTGCACCGGGAACTCCGCCCGTTCCCAGCTCGCCGCCGCCCTTTGGCACCAGGCCAGTGACATCCCTGTGGCCTCGGCGGGCACGCACCCGGCGCCAGCGATCGAGGCGGGACCTCCGGCTGCACGCGACACCGCCCCGGTCTGTGACGGAGGTGCTCGACGCGGACGATTTCGTTATCACGGTCTGCGACTCCGCCCATGAGGAACTCGCAGGAGCAGGGCAGGTGCACTGGTCGGTGCCCGACCCGGTCCGGTCAGGCACCGATGCCGCATTCGATGCCGCATTCGAGGACCTCGCGGCCCGCATCCACGGGCTCGCCCCCCACGTCACAGAACGATGACACCGATGTCCCACACACATTCGGATCGCGCGACCCCGGCGATCAACTCCGAGCACGCCCTGCACTCCGCCGCTCTGCGCCTGGCCACAGAGTTCGACGGGGTGTTCGGGCGAGAGACCATCGACCGGTTCCTCCACACCTCCTACACCGACCTCGCCGCACGGGCGGCGGTCGACAACTTCCTGCCGTTGCTGACCGAGAAGTTCGCGAGGCAACGGCTACGCGCCCTGGCCCGAATCCGCCGCGGCAAGGCGGCCGGACTCACTCTCGCCCAGATCCGTGGCATCCTGCAGATCCGAGACCGTGGACAGGCCCCCTGCCGGCATGTGCGTAACCTGCTCGACGCCCACCTGGCCGGGCTGGACGCTCAGATCGCTGAGCTGGTCTCATTGCGCGCCGACGTGGTCGTACTGCGAGACCGAGCGACCGCACCGGACCCCGACTCCTGCGACCCCGATTCAGTATGTCGCTACCTGTAGGCCCGGCCATGCGGCACGCGCAGCTCGGGATAATGTCCCAGGTGGCGGATCAACCACCTGCACCAGGTCGTTCCTGATCTGGGTCAGGCGGGCGCGGGCTGCATCCGCGCTGAGCATCGTCTCGTCCCCGCGACGGCGCAGATGCGGCAAAGCAGTCAGCCTTGCTACCAGGGAATCTCAATCTGCGGAGTCGGTCCGCGCCGCCCACCTGCTCCGCCCCATTACCTTTCTAGGTGACCCCGGTTGGCGGGGTTGGTCGCTGGGACCGGTATGACTTTCTTGCCCTGTCGCTCGTATGATCCGGGGGGTGTTGTCGCCGGCCTCAGAGGCGTCAGGTGACTGCTGATAGGGACACGGCCGAGCCTTTGCGGGCTCAGGTCTCTTCGTAATGTGGGTGCCAGGACCAGACGTCGTGACAGCGGCCTGGAGCGCCATGAGGAGGAGGCCCGGTAACGATGCCCGAGCAGCTGATCGACACGATGGACATCGGGGTGTGGTGCGGCCTCGATGTCGGCAAGGAAGAGCACCACGCGTGCGCGCTCGACGCGAACGGGACTCGCTTGTTCGATAAGCCACTCCCGCAGGACGAAGCCAAACTCCGCGAGGTCTTCGCCCGGCTGCAGGAGCACGGCCGGGTGCTGGTGGTCGTGGACCAGCCGAACACGATCGGCGCGTTGCCGGTCGCGGTCGCGCGGGACGCCGACTGCGAGGTCGCGTATCTGCCCGGGCTTGCGATGCGCAAGGCCGCGCAGCTCATGCCAGGCGATGCGAAGACCGACGCGCGCGACGCGTTCGTGATCGCGTCGACCGCGCTGCGGATGCCTGCGACCCTTCGCGCCGTCGACCGCGATAGCGAGGTCCTCGCGTCGTTGAAGGTCCTCGCCGGCTACGACGATGACCTTGCCCGCGAATCGACTCGGTCGATCAACCGCCTCCGCTCGCTGCTGCTGCAGATCCACCCTGCCCTGGAGCGCGTGTTTACGGGGACCAGGCTGACGAATCAGCTCTCGCTGGACTTGCTGGCCCGCTATGCAGGCCCGACCGGCCTGGCCAAGGCCGGGCCTGCGCGGGTGAAGGCCTGGGCTCGGAAGACGAAGCACCGCGGCGTCGACAAGCTCGTCGATGACGTGTTCGCAGCGCTCGAGCAACAGACCGTGACCGTGATCGGAACGGCCGCGGTCGAGAGCGTGGTTCCCCGCGTCACCGCCCAGATCAAGACGCTCAAGACACAGCGAACCGAGCTCGCCGTCGAGGTCGAGAGGCTGCTCGACGACTTCCCTCTTCGCGACGTCTTGATCTCGATGCCAGGAGTCGGGACCAAGACGGCAGCCACGATCCTCCTGGCCATCGGCGACGCGTCCGCGTTCCTGACCGCAGGTCACCTCGCCGCCTACGCCGGCATCGCGCCTGTCACCCGCAGATCCGGGAAGTCGATCCGAGGAGAGCACCCCGCCCGATCCGGGAACAAGCAACTCAAGAACGCCCTGTTCCGATCTGCCTGGGTCGCGTCGAACTGCGATCCCGAATCGGCCGCCTACTACCAACGCAAACGCGCTCAGGGAAAGAAACACAACGCTGCGGTCATTTGCCTTGCTCGACGCCGCTGCGACGTCATCTACGCCATGCTCAAAACCGGCTCGCTCTACCAACCCCAGCACAGCAGGGAACTGCCCGCCGCGGCTTGACAAAACCATAGGGACACCCCCCGTTGCAGACCAACCACACTGTGATTGCGCCGCGACTAATGCAATACCTCAGCATCCCATCTTCGTCGGCTGCTCGTGCAGTCGCTTGGCCCTAGCGGCGTGCGGCCGGTCGGCTCGCGGCCGCCTCGGGGAAAGTGGTGCCGTGCTGCCGGGTGAGAATGTCGCGGAGGGCGACAAACATGAAGGACCACTTGCCGCGCATGGAGTTGGCGAAGACCGCGGTCACGCTAACGGCCATGACGATCATCGCCCAGACGGGCGAGACCAAACCGGTTGCCGCGACCGGGATCCCGATAATGTTGAAGCCGAACGCGAGTGCCACGTTTTGTTTGGTTCGGCGGTAACTTTTGCGGCCGATATCGCGTGCAGTTAGTACGGCCGCCATGCGGTTACCGACGATGACGACATCGGCGGATTCGATCGCAATGTCGGTGCCGCCTCCCATGGCGATGCCAACGTCGGCCTGCGCGAGCGCGGGCGCGTCGTTGATGCCGTCGCCGACCATCGCGACGCGGCCGGCGCGTTGTAGTTCCCGCACGATCGCTGCTTTGTCTTGAGGCAGCACTTCCGCGTAAACCTCATCTATGCCGAGGTCGGCAGCGACACGTCGAGCCGCGCGAGCGTTGTCGCCAGTGACCATCACCGGCGTGATTCCCTGCCGGCGAAGAGCACTCAATGCCTCCCCGGCATCGTGGCGCACTTCGTCGCCCAGGCTGATTAGTCCGAGTAACTGTCCGTCACGGCCCACAGCCACCACAGTGCGACCGGCCCTTTCGAGCTCCTCGGCGCGTTGGGCAAGCCGACCAAACTCGCCAGTGTGCTCGGCCACGTAGGCCGGGCTCCCGACCACGGCGGTGGCGCCGTCGACGATCGCAGAGACACCGCGACCGCTGATCGCGTGGAACTCGTCGGCTGAGGTGAGCGCGAGCCCGCGTTCACGTCCAGCGGCGACGATGGCTGCACCAAGAGGATGTTCGGACGGCAGCTCTGCCGCGGCGGCTATTGCCAGTAGTTCGTCACGGTCGCCGATGGCTTCCAATTCCCGGACGGTGAAGGCACCCTCGGTCAGCGTGCCGGTCTTGTCGAACACCATGCGGCGGATCTGCCCGAACGCTTGGAAGGCCTCGCCGGTGCGTAGCACGATACCCTGCTCGGCAGCATCGCCCGCGCCACGCACCAAGCCAAGCGGGGCGGCCATTCCCATCGCGCATGGGTAGGCCAGGATCAGCACACTCAAAGTGGCGAACAGGATCCGGCTGAGGTCAGGAGCCTCCCCAAGTGCGAGAG
>CALCHX010000073.1 GCA_937906875.1 uncultured Gemmatimonadota bacterium
CCAGCAGGTCAAAGGTCATGTCGGTCATACTCCGGTGCACAGCTTCGTGAGGGGATGCCGTTCAAGCATGTCCTAACAATAACACAAGCTGACGAATATGCCAGGCCTGCGTTGACAAACCAATCCACAAGTCAGATTGTCGGCACATTATGCTGTATCCAGGGGAGAGGAACCGCCATGCCAGACACCACGACGTATTGGCCCGACGAGCTGTTCGCCGATCTCGACCGCACCGGGCCCGTGCCGCTGTACTTCCAGGTCTCCAGCCGTCTGGAGGGCGCCATCCGGTCGGCGGCGATCCCCGCTGGAGCGCGGCTGGAGAACGAGATCGCGATCGCGGAACGTCTGGGACTGTCCCGTCCCACGGTGCGCCGCGCGATCCAGGAGCTCGTCGACAAGGGCCTTCTGGTGCGCAGGCGCGGGATCGGCACGCAAGTGGTGCAGGGCAGCGGCGTCACCCGGCAGGTCGAGCTGACGAGCCTGTACGAAGACCTCAAGAGCACGCATCACGAACCGGGCACGCACGTGCTCGTGCACAAGGTCGTCCCGGCGTCGGAGCAGGTCGCCGAGAGCCTCGGGGTCGCACTGGGATCCGACGTCGTGTATATGCGCAGGCAGCGCAGCACCGACGGGGTCCCGGTCGCCGTCATGGAGAACTACGTGCCCGCCGAGTTCTCAGACATCACCACCGAGCAGCTCGAGCAGCGCGGCCTGTACCAGATCATGCGCGGGCGCGGGGTGACGATCCGCATCGCCAAGCAGCGCATCGGCGCGCGCCGCGCGCAGGGCGACGAGTCCGAACTGCTCGACATCGACAAGGGCGGGCCCGTGCTGACGATGGAGCGCGTGGCCTACGACAACTCCGGGCGCGCGATCGAATACGGCCACCACTGCTACCGGCCCGACATGTACAGCTTCGAGACCACGCTCGTCGCGAAGTAGGCAGCGCGCGGGGGCGCGGGGCGCGGCGGGTGTGCCCGCTGGACCGACACAGCCGATCGGGGGACGCCATTCGGGCGCACAAGTCGAGCAGCCCAGGCAAGGAGTGGGGCAAGAGGCCCCGACCTCGCCAGCCGCCGCAGCACACTGCATGCGTCACGCTCGCCCTGTGCCGGGTCATATAAGTCAGCAAGTCTCGGGAAGCCGTGAGTAAGGTCGAGTACCCGTAGATCTCGCGAAATCTCAGGCGTTTCTGCTCGCCCATGCCGCTCAGGCTTCACCACAAGCGGACATATTATTCGTCGTTCTGTTGACACGTACCATCTAGTCGACTAACTTCAGACGAAACACGCCAAGACCGTGCTCTGTCGTCGAGGGCCGATCTGCCCCGACGCGCGACCCGTGGCGTTGGGACAGGACTCACCGCGAATGCACATGGCTGCGGCCGACTAGCAAAGTAAAGGGGCTTTATAGGTATGCGTGCCATGGCAAGAATTCAGAAGCTGCGAAAGGCGATCGTTGCGGTCGCCGCGATCGGGCTCGCGGTCTCGTTGGTGAGCTGCTCGTCAGGCAGTTCGTCTCCGGGCACCTCAGGGAACTCGGAGGATCAGGCCCCGATAAAGGTCACTCTTGGCCTCCCCGTCCAGGCAACGACGCTGGCGCCGGTCTATCTCGCGACGCAGGAGAAGATCTGGCAGAAATACGGTCTCGACGTGAAGGTGATCACGTTCTCTGGCGATGCTCCTCTGGTCAAGGCACTGGCCTCCGGAGACCTCGATATCGTCGTGTCGTCACTGACCGGGGCGATGAACCTCGAGCAGGCCGGTCAAGACGTTCAAGTCGTGTTCGGCGGGTTCAATCAGACAGCTTTCGCCTGGTACGCGCCGGAGAGCATCAAGAACATCAAGGACGGCAAGGACAAGAAGTGGGGTATCACCTCCTTCGGATCATCTACCGATCTGTTGACTCGGTACGCAGTGGCGCGTTCAGGCTTGGACCCCGACAAGGACATCAAGTACATCAAGGGTGGAGCATCTGCAGCGCGTCTGGCCGCCATGAAGGCCGGGCAGATCGATGTGAACATCTTCACGCCGCCGTACTACACCCGCGCGGAGGCCCAGGGCTATCACAAGATCCTCGACCTCGGAGACCTTGTCGATCAGTATCCGATGCACCTCGTGTATGGCATGGCGGACCACCTGAACAAGAACCCTGAGATGGTTCAGCGTGTCGTCGACGCGATCTCGGACGCCTGCCAGCAGACCAAGGACGACCCGGATACGGCGGCGAAGGCGCTCGCGGCCGACAACAAGATCAGCGTCACCGAAGCTAAGGCAAGCATCGAGAGTTGGATCGACCAGCTGTACCCAGACGGTCGGCTCGTCGACGATTCGAGTCTCGAGGCGTTCTGGAAGATGGGGATGGACGGAAAGCTCTTCAAGTCCGAGATTCCCAAGTCCAAATGGTTCACCACCAAATATATCGACAACATAAGCATCAAGAAGTAGTAGGTCCGTTGCCGGTCCGGCTATGTCGACGACACGACCCTGAATGAAGGTCAGAACTTGTCTCACATAACTTTTGATTCAGTAAAAATCTCATATAAGACGAGTGACGGAGAAGTCGAGGCCGTCGGAGACTTCAGCGCTGAAATTCAGAAGGGTGAGTTCATCGCCATAGTCGGACCAAGCGGCTGCGGGAAGAGCAGCGTCCTTTCCGCCGCGGACGGTCTGCTCAAGCCGGCTGCGGGGAACGTCTACGTGTCAGGCGAGCCCGTCACCGGCCCGGGGCATGGGCGAGCCATGGTCTTCCAGGACGCCTCGCTGATGCCGTGGCGATCGGTGGAGAGCAACGTCGCGTTCGGCCTCGAATTACGAGGTGTCGGCAAGGCGGAACGTCTTCGCACAGCGCGAGAACTCGTCAAACTCGTCGGTCTCGAGGGCCGCGAAAGAAGCCGCCCATCGCAGCTGTCCGGAGGTATGCGCCAGCGGGTGGGAATCGCCCGCGCATTGGCGGTCGACCCCGAGATCTTGCTCATGGACGAGCCGTTCGGGGCATTGGATGCCCAGACTCGCGAGTCGATGGGGATGGAGTTGCTGAGAATCTGGGAGAACGACCGCAAAACGGTTCTCTTCGTGACCCACGGTATCGACGAAGCTATTCTCCTGGCCGACAGGGTTCTTGTCATGAGCGCCGGTCCCCGTAGCCGAATCGTTGAGGACATCACCATCGATCTGCCGCGGCCGCGCACCCGCGAGGTCCGCGTCGGCCGCGAGTTCCAGGTCTACCGGTCAAGGCTCTCCAATCTGCTATTCGGGGAACAGGACGCGCGGACAACGGAGCCGGCGACCCGATGACGTCGTCTTCTTCCTCTACAGGCTCGTACATGGACCACATTTCTTGCGCACGCCGAAACGAAAGGACGCAGGTGCGCCGTTGACTACTTCTCGCGCGGGATCGCAAGAGTCCGCAGTCAAGGTACTGACGGGCTGCATAAGCATCGTCGTCGTGCTCGTGGCCTGGCAGGTGAGCGCTTCGTCTGGCCTGGTCGACGCCTCCTATACGAGCAGCCCGCTGGAGATCGTCAAGGCAGCAGCGGAGTTGGTCACCTCGGGCGAGCTCGCCCAGAACCTCCCGACGACACTGTTCGAGTTCAGCATCGGGTACGCTCTCGCGGTCGTCATCGGCGTGCCACTCGGAATGTTGATGGGATGGCGACTGCGAGTCAGGCAGGTCTTCGAGCCCCTGCTATATGCGCTCTACGTCACACCGTCCCTGGCGCTGTTTCCCATCTTCGTGCTGGTGTGGGGAATCGGAACGACCTCGAAGATCGCGATCGTCTTCGTCGATGTGCTCGCGACCGTCGTCATCAACGCGATGGCCGGTGTTCAGGAGACCGACGCGAGAACGCTGCGCATGGCGCACGCGTTCGGTGCGGGGCAGATGGCTCAATTCTGGAAGATCATCGCGCCGAGCGCGATGCCTACCACGGTTGCCGGGCTTCGACTCGGAGTCGGCCGCGGTGTCATCACCGTCATCGTTGCGGAGCTGTACGGCGGTGTGGTCGGGCTCGGAGTCATGATCTCGGCGTACGGATCGAGCTTCAACGTACCTCCGCTGATCGTATTGGCATTGCTCGCAGGACTCTTCGGGCTGATCGTGGGCAGCCTGCTGCGTCGCATCGAGCGATCCGTGTTCCGATGGGAGTGAACGATGGCCTGGACTAGTGTCATCTCGACGGTCAGAGCCGATGACCAGGGCAAGATCCGGGAGCGGGTCTACGCGGTCGTCCTTGGCGGCGGGCTCATCTTCATCGGTGCAGTTGCTTGGCAGCTGGCAGTGATGGCAGGGGCGGTCGATGAGTTTCTCACCTCCTCCCCGGTGCTCGTCATAGAAGGCGTGGTGAAGCAGATCGTCTCCGGCGAGCTGCTCGTGAACATCGGGATAAGCGGACTTGAGTTCATCGTGGCTTTCGCCGTCGCCAGCGTGTTCGGAATCAGCCTGGGGCTGCTCATGGGGCGACTGAGGTACGTCAAGTACGCGATCGAGCCGTACGTCTGGCTCTTGTACTCATCGCCCGTCATCGCGCTCTTTCCGCTGATCGTCCTCATTTTCGGTTTGGGGGCGCCCTCTGTCGTGTTCATCGCCATCATGTTGGCGATCGTCCCTCTCATCGTCAACGCGATGCAGGGTGTGGATAACGTCGATCCCGGCTTGATCAAAGTCGTGGAATCGTTTGGTGGCAACGAACTTCAGCTCCTGCGAAAAGTCGTTCTCCCTGCATCCTTCCCCACCATCATGGCGGGCGTCAGGCTCGGCATGGGGCGCGCCGTGGTCGGCGTGGTCGTTGGTGAGCTGTTCGCCGGGCAGGGCGGAATCGGATACAGCATTGATAAATATGCAAGCGAATTGAATACGACCCAAGTGTTCTCTTCCGTCCTGATCGTGATTGTCGCCGGGCTGGTCTTGAACTTCATCGCGAGGGCTCTGGAACGGGCATCGAGCGGATGGCGCACCGACCTCTAGTCCGTCCTGGGCAATGGGTCCGATTCCTACCAACGGCGAGACGAGGTCATCATGGAAGAAGCATGGGACTCGGTACTGACCGACCCCACCGACCGCGAGGTCTACCGGCGTAGTCGGCAGGGACAACCGCACGGCTTGGGGGTGTCTCCCGTCTTGCTCGTCTTCGATGCGACATATGCATTCACCGGCGACGCGGACGAGCCCGTCGTCGACTCGATGCGCAAATGGCGAACGAGCTGTGGGCAGCGCGCGTGGCGCGCCCTGCCGCGCATCGCTGAGCTGGTGTCCTTGTTCCATCGGCTTGGTCGACCGGTGATCTACTCTCGCGCTCAGGAGCGCGGCGGTCACGCCCTTCCGGCCGGACTCTGGCGATCTCCAGCGGCAGACGACGCGGAGCCAGCGGCCATCGAGGGTAATCGGATCAACGAGATGGTGTCTCCTGGCCCTGATGACCTGGTCATCGAGAAGTCAGCACCGAGCGTGTTCTTCGGAACGCCCTTGACCCGGTATCTCGTCTCCTTTCTCGCGGACTCTGTCGTCATCTGCGGCGGCTCCACATCGGGCTGCGTGCGGGCAACCGCAGTCGACGCGTTCTCATATAACTTCAACGTCGCGGTCGCGGAAGACGCCTGCTTCGATCGACTTGGGCATTCCCACCGCACCGCCTTGTTCGAGCTGAATTCACGCTACGCGGACGTTCTGCGCACCGACGACATAATCGGGCAGCTGGAGCCCCGGAGCTGATCGACACTGAGGAAGGACAGCGCAGCCAACTCACGGCGCGCAATGGTCACCGTCTGGCGGCGCAGCCACGCCGCGTCTGGAAGCATTGGAGGAAATGTGAGGGAGAGGATAACCGTGGCCGAGATCGTCGGCCGCGTACTCGCTGCGGAGGGTGCCGCACACGTCTTCGGCGTCGTCGGCAGCGGCAACCTGCGGATGACCAACGAGCTGATCAGGCAGCAGGTCCCGTTCACGGCGACACGCCATGAGATGGGTGCAACGGCGATGGCCGACGCGTATGCGCGGGTATCGGAGCGCTTGACGGTCGTCACCCTGCACCAGGGGTGTGGATTCAGCAACGCCTTGACAGCCGTCGCCGAGGCAGCGAAGGCGCACACGCCTGTGCTCGTCTTGACCGGCGACACGGCATCAGGCGATCTCGGCTCCAATTTCTACGTGGATCAAGACGCCGCCGCCGAAGCGATGGGCGCGAAGGCCTTCCGGGTGTACAGCGCGAAGTCTGCGGCCCGGGACACCGCCCGCGCGGTAGCGGCCGCCGTCGACGGCCGGCAGACAGTCGTGTTGTCAGTTCCCGTCGATATCCAGGAAGAGAAGACGGATTTCGACGTCGAGAACATCTCACGCGGCCGGACAGTCACTCGGGTGAGCCCAGACCCTCGTGCGCTGGAGGCCGTGGTCGATGTCCTCGAGCATGCTGCCCGGCCCGTGCTGGTGGCGGGGCGAGGAGCGAAGCATTCGAGGGACGAGATCCTACGCCTTGGCGAGTTGTGCGGCGGGCTCCTGGTCACTTCCGCCGGTGCCCGAGGCCTCTTCGCCGGCGAGGAGTGGGCGCTGGATATCATGGGGGGCTTTTCCACCCCGGGTGCCGCCGACCTGATTGCTTCGGCGGACGTCATCGTGGTCTTCGGAGCCGCGCTGAATCGGTGGACGGCTCGTGACGGCGTCCTGTTGCAAGACGCGTTCGTGGTGCAGATCGATGACCGGCCCGCCGCGATCGGTCTTCATCGCGACGTCGACCTGTCGCTTATCGGCGACACCTCACTGGCGGCCGCAGACTTGGTGCGCATCCTGCGAGGACGAGGCGTGCGCCATACCGGGTTCCGCACGGACGACGTCCGCGAACGCGTGGAACGCGATCGGTACTGGAAAGATCAGCCGTTCGCTGAGCGAGATGACGCCGGTTGCATCGATCCCCGCGTCTTGACGAACTACTTGGATGATCTGCTCCCTCTGGAGCGGGTCGTGGTTCCCGATGGGGGAAACGCCAACTGCTATCCGGCTGCCAACCTCCGCGTCCCCGACGAACGCGGCTATTGCCTTCCCTTCTGCTTCCAAGCGATTGGTCTGGGCTTGTCCGCATGCATCGGGGCAGCGCTGGCAGAACCGGGCCGATTGCCCGTCGTCGGAACAGGCGACGGTTCGTTCATGATGGGCGTGAGCGAGCTGGATACTGCAGTGCGCCTCGGACTCGGAATGATGATCATCGTCTACAACGACTCTGCCTACGGCGCGGAGATAATCCACTTCGCTGCGGATGGGGACGACTTCGATCTCGTGCGGTTCCCGGAGACCGATATCGCCGCTGTAGCGAGGGGCTTCGGATGCGACGCGATCACCGTCCGCCGCCGCGAGGACCTGGAGGCAGCAACGGATTGGCTCGAAGGACCACGCTCTCGCCCCCTCGTCATCGATGCGAAGATCGCCACGTTCCCGTCGTGGAACATGAGGCGCATGTACGGCGACGTCGAAGTTCCTGCGCCAACGAGATGAGTCGCCTCCGCAGGAGCCGAAGCTACACAAGTTATTGACGACTGTGGCTGATCTGACTAAAGTAAAGTCCAAGGGGAACGGGATCTCGTGCCCTCAATGCCCTGAGGAAGGCCGCTTCCCACGGGTGACGTCCATGGCGACAGTGGTGTGAGCATGTGGAGACAGGAAGGCTGACTTGTGAGGCGGATCGCAGCCGATATCGGCGGTACTTTCACTGACCTGACGTTTGAGGACGATGGTGGAGACTTCCGTACTGCCAAGACGCTGACGACGCCTCATGACCATGCGACCGGGATCATGAATGGCCTCGACAAACTAGGGGTCGATTTGCGGGGCGTCGACGTCTTCGTGCATGGATCCACCATCGCGATCAACGCGGTGCTCCAGCGGGCCGGATCGAAGACGGCGCTTGTCACCACGCAGGGTTTTCGCGACGTTTATGAGATCGGGCGAGGGAACAGGTCGGAGCCTTACAACATCTACTTCGAGAAACCGGTGCCGCTGGTTCCCAGAAAGCTCCGGTTCGAGGTCCCTGAACGAATGCTCGCGGACGGCTCCGTCAGAACCGAGCTGAACGAAGGAGCCGTACGGTCCTTGATCGAGGAGATTCGGCGCACGGATGTCGAAGCGGTGGCGGTGTCTCTCCTGCACGCCTACGCCAATCCGGCTCATGAACTCCGAATAGGTGAGTTGTTTGAGGAGCTTTGGCCCGAGGTCTATGTGACGCTCTCGCACGCGGTTCTCCGGGAGTACCGAGAGTATGAGCGTACGTCTACGACCGTGCTGAACGCCTATGTCGGCCCGGTCGTCTCGCGATATCTCGACTCGCTCGAATCGAAGCTCACCGCGCGAGGGTTCCATGGACGACTGCTGATCATGCAGTCCAACGGCGGGATCATGTCTGTGAACCTCGCCCGCGCCAACCCGGTCCGCATGATGGAGTCCGGCCCGGTCGCCGGAGTCTCGGGCGCGGCCGCGCTCGCCGGCAACCTGGGCAACGGGCGTGTCATCTCCTTCGACATGGGGGGTACGACCGCGAAGTCCAGCCTCATCCTCGACGGTGAGGTGGAGATCAGCGGCGGCTATTTCATCGGCGGATACTCCACGGGACATCCGATGTCCCTTCCTGTCGTCAACATCGTCGAGGTGGGCTCCGGTGGCGGAAGTATCGCCTGGGTAGACCCTGCTGGGGCTCTCAAAGTAGGTCCGATGAGTGCGCAGGCCGACCCCGGCCCTGCCTGTTATGGACTCGGCGGTGAAAGACCGACGGTCACCGACGCGAACCTCGTGCTGGGAAGGCTCAGCGCGGAGCGATTCCTTGGCGGGGAGATGTCTCTTGATCGCGAAGCCGCCGAACGCGCGATCATGACGCACGTGGCAGAGCCGCTCGGCCTCGGGCTCATCGAGGCGGCCCGCGGGATCATCACGATCGTCGATGCGCAGATGTCCCTCTCGCTCCGCGCCGTCTCGATCGAGAAGGGAGAAGACCCTCGCGAATTCGCGCTCGTGCCGACCGGCGGCGCCGGGCCGCTGCACGCCATTTCGCTCGCGAAAGAGCTCAAGATCGGGACCGTCATCGTACCTGCGCTGCCCGGACAGTTCTCGGCCAAGGGAATGCTGTACTCCGAAGCACGTCACGACTTGACGCGGACTCGCATCACGAGATTCGACGAGAGCGCCGTCGCAACGCTGGCGGAGATGCTGCAGTCGCTCGAGGCGGATGCTCGAGGACGCTTGAACGATGACATGGGCACGTCGGAGGGCGCCGTCGTCAAGCATTACTTGGAGCTCCGCTATCTCGGCCAGGAGTTCACCATCGATGTTCCCGTCCCGGCATCCGGCCTGAACGCGCAGTCCTGGGCGTCCATCCGTGACGAATTCGACCACCTTCATGAACACCTTTATGGACACAAGGCCCCGGAGGAGCCGGTCGAAGCAAGCGGTGCGCGAACGGTGATCACGATGCGGACCAGCGCATCGACGATGACCGATGGGCTCGTCGCCGGGAACGACCGCCGAGTGCAAGTGACGGCGCCCACCGCTGTCGAACGGCGTCCCGTTGTCCAGTTCGGCATCGCCGGGCAGGTGGCTCAGACTCCTGTGTTCGACCGGAGTTCGCTTGAGCCCGGGCAGATCGTCGAAGGTCCGGCCATCGTTCAGGAAGCCACCTCGGCCTTGGTCATCTATGGCGGTGATCGGCTCGAGGTCTCACCTGATCTGTCCCTCGTCGTTTCAGTTGGGAGTTCATTATGACCGACTCAGATGCTCGTCCCCCGATCGACCCTGTCACCCTCGAGGTCGTGCGGCATGCCCTTGTGGCCTACGCCGACGAGATGGCGGCAGCACTGCGTAGGACGGCGTACAACCCGATGATCTTCGAGGTGCAGGACTACTGCGTCGGGATCATCGACAATGCCGGTGAGCTCATCGCCCAGAACCTCGGCGGGCTACCCATCTTCTTGGCCGATCTCGGCGTGTCGATAGCCGACGGCGTCCAGCAGTGGGGCATTGACGGGTTCGAGCCGGGCGATGCCCTTGTCATGAACTATCCATATGTCTGCGGACAGCATCTGAACAATGTGGTCGTTTACACGCCATGCTTCATCGACGACCAGATTCGATGCTTCCTGGCTGTTCGCGCTCATTGGGTCGACGTCGGGGGCGCGCGCATCGGATTCGGCTCAGTGGCCACGACGGACATCTATTCTGAGGGCCTCCAGCTGCGTAATATCAAGGTCCTCAACAGGGGCGAGTGGGATCGCAACGTCGTGCAGATGCTGTCCGACAACAGTCGGCTGCCCGACTCCTCTCTCGGCGATCTCCGTGCGGCCATTGCCGCCTGCCGACTGGGCGAACGTCGCATGGCGGAACTTGGCAAGCGTTATGGCTGGGACGTCGTCGAAGCGTGTATAGCGGAGATGCGCGACCAGTCCGAGAAGCTTTCCCGTGACGCGGTGAGCAGGATGAAGGACGGCGAATACAGCGCATCCGCATGGCTGGACAGTGACGGACAGGATGTCGACCGGCATATTCCGATCGAAGTGAGAGTCGTCGTCGCCGGCGATGAGCTGACCATCGACTTCAGTGGCGTGTCTGCTCAGGTGCGTGGCCCGCTCAACTGCGGAGAATCAGGCGGTATCGCTGCGGCCCGAGTGGCCTTCAAGGACCTTACCTTGCCGACGCATCCGGTCGACGAGGGTTCTTTCCGAAATCTTCATGTGGTCATACCCGAGGGAACCATTCTGAATGCGAAGCCCCCGGCACCTCTGGGCCAGTGGAGTATCGCTCTGCCGACGGTGGTCGATACGACCATCAAGGCGATGTCCGGCGCGTTGCCCCATGGGGTTCCCGCCGCACACAAGGGCGACATGTCGGGCTTCACGTTCTACGGAGATGACGAGCGGACGGGCAAGCGCTTCGTCTCACTCAACATCAATGGCGGAGGTTGGGGAGGACGCCCGACCGGCGACGGCCCGACGGCGTGCGTCTCCGTGTGCCAAGGCGACGTTCGCAACGTCCCCGTGGAGATTCTCGAATCCCGCTATCCGCTCTTGATCACCAAGCACGCCATCCGCGAGGACAGCGCAGGGCCGGGCAAGTTCCGTGGAGGCTTCGGGCTGGACATCGAGGTTCGGCCGCGTCAGAGGATGTATTCGAACGTCGCCAACGAGCGGACCTCCTGCCCGCCGTGGGGCCTTGAGGGTGGTGGACCGGGCACCGTCAACGACACGATCGTTACCAGTCCGGGAAGGCCCGATGAGCACGTCCTGAAACACACCGGCCTCGAGCTCCATGAAGGCGATTCGATCTTGTTCAGGACGGCCGGTGGCGGAGGCTGGGGAGATCCGCTGGACAGAGATCCCGTATCCGTGCTCGATGACGTCGTGAACGGTCTCGTCTCGTACGAGTCTGCGCAGGACGACTACGGAGTCGTCATCACCGGCGACGGTCGGGTCGATGAAGGGAAGACGACGTCCCAGCGCGAGGCACGAAAGAAGT
>CALCHX010000074.1 GCA_937906875.1 uncultured Gemmatimonadota bacterium
TGCTGTGGGCGCTGCTCGCGGGAACCGCCATCGCGGTGCGGCGCACGGCAGCCCCGGCGCGGAGAGCGGCGCCGTCCATGGTGTGACCCCAGGCAAAGCGGGGATATGTCCGATATGCCGCTGCACGTGCATCGCCTGAGGCGCTGGAAGTGCTGGGATCCCCTACTGCTCCGCAGCGGGGTGCTCGGTCGATGACCGCAGACAGAGGGGTGGTGGGATCCCCTACTGCTCCGCAGCGGGGACCTTACTACAACACGAACGCCCAGGTCAGGATGCTGGGGGGCTGCTCAAGAGGCTCCCGAAGCCCAGCTCTCCTGAACCCAAACGACCCAGGCGACGCCCACCGCGCACCGCCCGTCAGCTCGACACCGAGCAGACCCAGGAACTCATCGCCGCCTACCGGGCAAGGAGCACCGTCTACCAGCTGGGCGACCAGTTCGGCCTCGACCGCCGGACGGCCGGCAAGATCCTCACCCGCAACGGGGTCCAGACCAAGCACCCAGGTCTAGGCCCCGCAGATGTCGACCAGACCGCCCACCTCTATGCGGACGGATGGTCGCCGGCGCGGATTGGTCAGCGTCTCGGCATCACCGCCACCACAATTCACCGGAGGTTGCGTGAGCAAGGCGTGGCAATGCGTACCACGACGGGCGGTACACGATGAGCGGCAAGAAGCGACTGAACCGCCACGACGATCAGCCCGGCTACGCGCTGGGCCTGTGGCACCTCTGGAATCTCGTCCCCACGACCGAAGAGTTCGACGGCGAAGACGCGGCCTTCACCGAACAGATGTGGTCGTTTTACGTGCGCCAGATTGCGTGGCAGTCCGATCGACCCGAGGCGATCCCCGATCTGAGTGTGCCGCTTGGAAGTGTCGACGATGACCCAGGAGCAGGCCACACGGACACCTGGTGACGCTCAACGGTCGAAGTCGATCGCGCTGCGCCCGGTCATGCTGACCTCGAAGCTGCTTGCGCCATGTAGGGACATCGCATGACGCTCACCGAGGAATCGGGAGGGACTCGCGCGGTAAGGCGTCCGATGACGTCGGCGCTGAAGGAAGAGGAGCGAGCGCACCGGCAAGAGATACGGCGCCACGAGCGGCACGAGAAGGAGTGCACCTCACTCGTGAGCAGGCGCGGGCCGGCGAGCCATGCCGTGGCTGCTGCCTGGCGCACAGGGCTGCTACTCGTCCCGGCCGCGGATCCAGCGTGCTCTTCTCCGACCCCGACTGTCCCATCACGGCGGTGAACGTCCGGCATCGAGGTCGAGACTGACACCGTCTAGGGCTCTGACTGGAGCCGGCCCGCGCCCGTAGACCTTGGTCAGGTCACGCACCGACAGCGCCGACGGCCTGGCCACGGACCCGGCGTCCGGGATCCGATCGGGAGGAGTCGGTGCTCGAGACGGCCGGTTCGCGGATCTTTCATCGGGTGGCCGGGTCTTCAGACACGGGGTCAAGAACCAGCGACCAGGCACGGATCGGCTGCCCGCTGCTGAACCGCTCGATGTCGGCATAGATCTCCTCGCCGTGCTTCGCTATCACCGCTCCGAATTCCTCGGCCGAATGCACCCACACGTACGCCGCGGCAGCGAACGGTGGGTCCGGTGCGCCGGGCTGCTTCAAGGGCCGGTGCACCTCGTAGCGCGCGCAGTTCTCACCGAGGAAAGAGACGAACCTGGGGATGTGCCGGGCGCCGAAGTAGTCCGCGTCGAAGCGGTCCAGCCCGGTGGGATACACGATCGATGCGCAGAACATGACTCGATCCTTTCGTTAGTGCGGGCGGGTCACGCTAGCCCCAGATGGCTAGAGATCGGGGTCAGCCCTCGACTTCGGCCATGGACCGGGGGACGCGAACGCGCTCGAATCTGAGTTGCCCCGCCGGGGTCACCCAGGTCGCGACCTGAGCGGCGAGCCGTCCAGCTCTTACTGCAGGGTCCTCATCGCACATCCGGCGCGCAATGTCCGGAGCGACCGACCAGATCGAGACACCCCTGAGGCGCTCGTCGTCAGGATCGACGGGTGGGCCTGCTGCAAGGATGACGCCGGCTGCGACGAGATCCGCCGTGTGCGCCAAGTGGGCGTCCTGGAGGGCCTCTGCCCCTGCCGGCGAAAGCAGGGGTGCGTCGGGCCGCAAGACCAGGGTCACCAGGGTGTGGCGATCGAAGCCGATCGGCGCGACGTTCGCGGCGTACGCGGCGAGGACGGCCTGCCAACCGTCAGGAGAGTCGAGGGCAACCAGCATGTCGCCGTGTCGGTCGCCGTAGCGATCGAGGTAATGGTGTTTGAGGTCGATGCGCGTCCGGCCGGCGCCGATGTCGGTGAAACGGACGTCGATCTCAGTAGCCACCGTCGGGTCAGAGGTCCATTCAGCACTGATCTGCCAGCTCATCACGACGCGATGCGGTGGTTGCCACTGCAGGACTCGACCCCAGACGTGTTCGCCATCGGTGCTGCGCTCGAACCATCGACCGTCCGTGTGAGCCTCCAGACTCACCTGCTGTAATGGGGCCTGCCCGATCGAGTGCCCGTCGCGTGGCCACCACGAATCGATGCCGTCGGTGAACAGCGCGAACGCCTCGGCCTGAGCGAGAGGGACGGTGATGCTGCGGTGCACTGTGGTCTGGGGTGTGTCGGTCATGGCGTGGGGCCCGATCCGGGAAGAGGAGACGCGAGCAGCGCGGAGATGTCGTGGTGGTTCAGGTACACCAGCACCCGATATCCGTCCTGCTCGGACCGAAGGAGCAGTGTCGAGGACAGCTCGAGCGCACCTCCGGCGCGGTCCGCGCTCCAGGTGCCCGAGACGAGGACGTGTCGATCGTCGAGGCGCAGCTGCTGTGCGCGCCGCCGGCGTACGGCGCCGACACCCGCGGCCTCGAACATCGCCCGGCGAGCGGGCAGCGTGCCGGCAAGCTGCTCCGGTGTGAGAGCGACGGCGAAGCTCGGGTCCGCAGCCAGGAAGGCGGCGGCGAATAGCTGTTCGGAGCTTCCGTCAGGATCGGCTCCCCGTTCGTCGAAGTCATCCAGGAAGGCGCGAATGTCGGGGTCGGGGTTGGACCAGGTGGTATTCACAGCTCGGTCGCGATCCTTTCCAGCAGCGGTACGGCGGCCGCGAGTCGCTCGCGCTCGCCTATGGTCAATCCGGACAGAACGGCCTCGATCCGGTCGATGCTTGCCGACTCGCGCGTCTCGAGCGCCTGTCGACCGGCTGGGGTGATCGTGACGATCACGCGCCTACGATCGTCCGGGTCCCGGGTGCGATGCACGAGGCCGGAGGTTTCGAGGCTCGTCAGCGTTGCTGCGACGGCAGCCGAGCTGACGCCCTCGTCACCCGCGATCGTCCCCGGCGCGGAAGGCCCGGTGCGTTCGAGTCGCTGGAGTACGGCCAGTTCCAGGAAGCTCACGCCTTCCGCAGCGTCTACGTAGATGCGGCGGATTCCGCGCGCGACGCGGCCGAGGGCAAGGCGGAGGTCGGAAGCCAGGTCGGTAGCGCCGAAGGTCGTCATATGATTAATCTAGATTAGTTAACCCAGGACGGGCAAGTGCTTTTTTGGGCGGTGCGGGCCCGCACCCGGTAGTCGCCGGGCACCTTGCCGGGGTCGTGGCCGGGGAACATGGCCCTGATGGGCGATGCCGTACCGCCAGACGGGTTCAGGACGTTCGCCCCCGACGCCATACCCGAGTTGACGACTGAGACGGAGTGAGGCGATCCGGGTTCTAATAACGCCCGGTAGGTGTCTACCTGGACACCTACCGGGAACTTACTAGGGACTTTGTGGAGGTGGCGGGATCCCTACTGCTACGCAGCGGGGGCCCACTCGATTACAGCGCCCATGATGTGTTCGAGGGCCCCACCTTCGCTGGCGCTCAGGCAGGGCCCTCAAACACATTGTGGAGGTGGCGGGATCCCCTACTGCTACGCAGCGGGGGCCCACTCGATTACAGCGCCCATGATGTGTTCGA
>CALCHX010000075.1 GCA_937906875.1 uncultured Gemmatimonadota bacterium
AGGGCGATCATCGCTTCCACCTGCAATGCACTATCGCCGGCGGCGGCGCCGATCGCCCGCGCCGCCTCGTAGTGCGGGGCTGCGTTGACGAAGAGACCACGGGCCGCGAGGGCTTCTCCCATTCCCAGCCGTGCCTGGCCGGCCAGGCGATCTCTCTCCGGCAGTGCACCCGTCGCAAGGTCGTACTCACGGACCGCCAGTTGGTAGTCGTATCGGCGCCGGGCTATGGTGGCGAGCGCCAGATGCGCGGCGCGGTCTTCCGGCGCGGCGCGCACCCTGGCCTCCCATTCGGCCAGCGCCTCGTCTCCGCCGTCGCGCTCCACCGCCTGGTCGGCCGCCCTTACCAGCAGACGCGGGTCGGGCTGGAGCGACGCCGGCGCGATGGACGCGAGAGCGAGCGCGGAGACGAGAATCAGCGAGCGCGGCGGCATGGATTGATGGGGTGAACGGTCCGGGCCACCGAAGCGGGCGCGGCAGGAGGATCAGAACGTGACCCGCGGACGGCGAAGACGCAAGCGAGTGGCTGAGGGGCAGATTGCCGTCGGGCGGATCGTGTCCGGCAGCATCTGCAGCTACTGAACGGTGGCGGACGGGGAAGGGGTGGGAAGGCAGCGAATGCTCCGGCTGCCTGCCCACCCCGTTCCTGCCCCTCATCCGTTACTCGTGTGCGAGCCGTCGATGCTCGGATGCCGCAGTTGCAGGCTTCCGGGAATCCAGCGGCTCAGAAGCTCGCAGTAGTCCGGTACGCCCTGCGGAAATCCTCGATCTGTGGGAGCGTCGCGTCCTCGAGCTGCGGCGCGTAGCCCACGAAGGTGTCCTGACTGGCCACCCGCGCCACCGGCGCATCCAGCCAGGCGAAGCAATCGTCGGCAATGCGGGCGGCGATCTCGGCGCCGTAGCCCCACGAGATGGAGTCCTCGTAGGCGACGATCACGCGGTTGGTCTTCTTCACGCTCGCGTACACTGCTTCCTGGTCCCACGGGCTGAGCGAGCGCAGGTCCAGGACCTCCACATCCAGCCCATCCTCGTCGGCCGCCTGGTTGGCCGCGGTGAGCGCGCGCTGTACCGTCGCGCCGTAGGTCACCACGGTCAGGTCGCTCCCTTCACGGACCGTTCGCGCCTTGCCGAACGGGATCATGAAGTTGGGCCCCGGATACTCCGCCTTGTTGTAGGTCTGGCGGTAGAGGTGCTTGTGCTCGAGGAAGATCACCGGGTCGTCGGAACGGATGGCCGTCCGCAGCAGGCCGTTGGCATCGAGGGCGTTGCTGGGGCAGACGACGCGGAGGCCGGGGGTGTGGGTGAACAGTGTCGCGCCGGTCTGCGAATGGTAGACAGCGCCACGGATGTACCCGCCGTAGGTTACCCGGACCACCACCGGCGCGGCAAAGTCGTTGTGGGAGCGCCAGCGCATGGTGGCCAGCTCGTTCCGCAACTGCATGAAGGCGGTCCAGATGTAGTCGAAGAACTGGATCTCGACTACCGGCTTGAAGCCGCGGATGGCCAGGCCGATGGCGCGGCCGATGATGTTGGCCTCGGCCAGCGGGGAGTTGAATACGCGGGTGGAGCCGAACTCCTTCTGCAGCCCCCACGTCACCTTGAAGACGCCGCCCTTGCCCTTGACCTTGCCCGTGTGCTGCTCGCGGCTCAGGTCAGCCACGTCCTCGCCGAACATCACGATCCGCTCGTCACGCCGCATCTCGTCCTTCATGCAGGCGTTGAGCAGGTCCACCATGGTGGTCGAGGTGCCGCTGAACTGCGGGTCGTCCTCGGTGTCGAACTGCTCACCGGTCGGATCCACGTCGGGCGAATAGACGGCGTAGGGAACCGTCTCGGCGCCCGGCTGCGCCTGCGCCAGGGCGTCGTCGGTCGCTGCCAGCACCATGGCGTCCACTTCCTCCTCGATCGCCGCCAGATCAGCATCGGTCGCGTGGCCCTCGCTCACCAGCCACTTCGGGAAGACCGTGATCGGGTCGCGCAGCGCCTCGGCCTCGCGCTCCTCGGGCGGCCGGTACATGGTCTCGTCGTCGGACAGGGAGTGCGAGTACGGGCGGATGACGTGGGCGTGCACCAGCGCCGGTCCCTTCCGCTGACGTGCGTACTCGACCGCCCTCTTCATCGTCTCGTGGCTGGCCACGAGGTCGCAGCCGTCCACTTCCTCGATATAGAGGTTGGGGAAGGAGGCGACGAGCTTGGAGATGGAGCCGCCGGCCGTGTTCACCTCGACCGGGACGGAGATGGCGTAGCCGTTGTCCTCCACCAGGTAGACGACAGGAAGCTGGAGGTTGCAGGCGGTGTTCAGCGATTCCCAGAACTCGCCCTGGCTGGTCGTGCCATCGCCGGTGGTGACGAGGACGACCTCATCGCCCTGGAAGCCGTCGGTGATGTCGAGCAGCTTCGCCCGCATGCTCGCCTCCGCGCTTCCCACCGCCTGCAGGAACTGCGTGCCGGTAGGGGAGGAGGTGGAGACGATGTTGAGTTCCTTGCTACCCCAGTGGCTGGGCATCTGGCGGCCGCCCGAATTGGGATCGGCGGCGGCGCCGACGGCCGAGTAGAGCATGGCCTCCGGCGTCATGCCGAGCTGCAGGCAGAGGGCGCGGTCGCGGTAGTAGAGGTAGAACCAGTCGTAGGACGGGCGGAGCACCAGGCCGGCTGCCACCAGCACGGCTTCGTGTCCGGCACCGGAGATCTGGAAGAAGATCTTGTTCTGGCGCTTGAGCTGGACTTCCTTGTCGTCCAGCCGGCGCGACAGGAGCATCGTGCGATAGGCCGCGACAAGCTGGTCGCGGCTGAGGGCCACGTCGCTCGATCGCTCAGCTTTTGTCTGGGTAGCCATAGGTCTCCGATACGGGGTCTGCAGATCCTTCAAGATAGCACTTCGGCGCGATGGCAGGCCAGCCGAAAGAACGGAGGTCAGGAGTGCGTCACGCAGGCAGATGATTGCCATGTCGGGGGCCCACTCCTGGCTGAGGCTGGTAGCCACGGCGTGACCTCCGTAGCGGTCGCTCGCGTGTGGCTCGGATCGGGGCTACCGACGGGCCGGGATCCGGCACAATTCTCGCTTGCCAGTCCTGAAGAGTGGCCGGGTGGCGCGATTCCGGCCTCTCCGCCAACACATTCAGCGCGGCGTGACTTCGCCACAGGCAGCTCCGCGCAGCCATTGACTGCCCAGGTTCCATCCAGGGAGGACCGCATGCACCGGCCCGAAGCGCACTGCCCGTTCTGCGACCTGATCCACGGCGCTGGTGAGGTGTCGCTCTGTCACGAGGACTCCGAAGCCCTCGCCTTCATGGACATCCAGCCGGTGAATTCGGGACACGTGCTCGTGGTTCCGCGACGGCACTACGAATCGTTGGAGGACCTCCCGCCGGATCTGGGCAGGCACCTGTTCGACGTGGTGATGAAGCTCGGTCCGGTGGTGCGCGACGTGAGCGGCGCCGAGGGGATGAACATCATCGTGAACAGCGGCGCGGCAGCGGGGCAGGATATCTTTCATTATCACATCCACCTGATCCCGCGCCGTGCCGGCGATGGCTTCGACGTGCGGCTCCCCTTCCCGGAGTCCGCGATGCCCGATCGTCAGCGGCTGGATGCGATGGCTGCCCGGATCATCGCGGCAATGACGGATCCGGCTGGTGCCACCACCCGGGCTGCCATCCCGCAGCGTCGGTCCACCGACCGGGCGACCGTCTAGCTACAGGGTGACGAGGGCCGTTCAGGTGGGTATGCGGCTGTTCAGGTGGGCATGCGCAGGATCGGCTTGATGACCTCGCCGGACCTGGAGTCGGCGAGAGCCTGCTCGACCTCGCCCATTTCGTAGTACCGCACCAGTCGATCGAATGGGAAGCGACCCTGCTCGTGGAGCTCCACGAGTGCAGGGATGAGCTGGCCCGAGCGGCCGCCGCCGCCGAGCACGCCAATCACCCGCTTGCCCCAGAGGGTGCGCAGGTGGTCGAGCGAGAAGCGGGCGTTCGCGGGGGCGCCACCTATCAGGACCAGCGTCCCGAGCATGCCGACCGTCTCTGCCAACTGCTCGATGACGGGGATGACGCCCGTGCAGTCGAAGGCGAAATCCACCGTCGATCCGGTGATCCGCCTGACCTCCTCTACCAGGTCCCTGGAGCGGGAGTTGACCGTGTGCGTCGCACCGAGCTCCTGGGTCAGCGTCAGGCGGTCGTCATGGACATCGGCGGCGATGATCTTCGTGACCCCGGTGTTGCGGGCTGCCATGACGGCGGCCAGCCCCACGGCGCCGACGCCGGCGATGAGCACCGAATCACCCAGCCGCGGTCGCGCCTCGTTGAGCACTGCCCCGGCTCCGGTGGCAAAGCCGCAGGCGAGCGGCCCGAGGAGTTCGAGCGGCACCTCGCCGGGCACCTTCACGAGCGCATCGGCTGTCGTGATGGAGTGGGTGGCGAATGACGATTGCCCGAAGAAGTGGCCGTGGATGGGCTGGCCCCCGCGCGAGTATGCGGAGGTGCCGGCGCGGTCGCCCTTGAAGCGCTTTCCCGAGACGAGCGCCTCGCCCGTGCGCAGGCAGTAGCGCGGCTGGCCGTCCAGGCAGTTGCGACACTCCCCACAGGAAGGCCAGCCGAGGATCACCCTGTCGCCCGGCGCGACCTGCGTGACTCCCGCGCCGACCTTCTCAACAATGCCGGCACCCTCGTGCCCGAGCACGGCCGGAAATGGCATCGGCATGTCGCCGGCGCGGGTGATCGCGTCGGTGTGGCACACACCGGCAGCGACAATGCGCACCAGTGCCTCGCCGCGCGCTGGCCCCTCGAGCTCGAGTTCAGTCTCCACGAATGGAGCGTCCCTCTCCTCCACCACCAGGGCCTGGATCGTCATCGAGCTCAAATCGACCTCCTCCCGCCAAGCGTTGGTAGACCACTGTCCACGCCAGCAGCCTCCGCGCTGGATAGCGTCGTGTGCCCGGAGCAGTGGGTCTGGACGAAAGGTGCGGCTGCTGGTACTAGGCGACCACAGTCTGCTTCTGCCCCGATCCTCGCCTCAGCAGCGCGTCAAGGCTCCATGGACCGGGACCTGCCGCGACCAGGAAGAGGAAGATGAAGCAGAACAGTACTGCAGCCTCGCCGCGGTTCTCGATCGGGAAGAATCCGTTGGGGTGGTGCGCGGTGAAATACGCGACCGCCATCTCACCCGAAGTGATGAACGCCACGACCCTCGTGAATAGCCCCAGCGCGATGAGCAGGCCGCCCACCAGTTCGAGCATTCCGGCCAGTCCCATGCGGGACATCAGCTCCACCGTCTGCCCCGGCCCGCCGGCGCCGCCGAACCAGCCGGCCAGCTTCTGGAGGCCATGCTGCATGAAGAGTAATCCGGCGACGATGCGCAGCACCGACAGCAACTGTGGTTCGAAGGGAGCGAGAAAAGGCTTGCGCAAGGGACACTCCGGGTTCGTGGTCAGGGCTTGAAATGGGAGCGGCCGACACGCATGGTCGGCCGCTCCGTTCCTTATCCAACTCAATTTAGCGCAAGACACAAGGGAAAGGGGCGCGCGGTATTCTGAAGCGGGCTCTGGTTGGCCCCGGATTGCGCTGGGTGGAGCGTCCCGCCACTCAATAGTCCACGGGCCGCAGATACGATTCACCGATCGCCGTCTCGCTCAGCACGGCCACCGTGGGCGGCCGTCGCTTCCAGTGCGTGCCCTCCAGCCGTCGTTCCACGAGCTGCACGTCGTTTGCGGGAAAACCACGTTCCACCAATTCCGCCGGCGAGATGCCGCTGAGCAGATGGTGCAGCAGCACGTCGGCGCGGTCGTAGCTGATGCCGAAGTCGCCCTCGTCGGTCTGGCCCTGTACCAGGTCTGCCGAGGCCGGCTTGTCGATCACTGCGTCGGGCACGCCCAGATGGCGAGCCAGTGCCCAGACCTGTGTCTTGTAGAGGTCTCCGAGGGGGTTCACCGGCGGCGAGTCATCGGCGTGCCAGGTGAAGTAGCCGAACAATCGCTCCGTCTTGTTGCCCGTGCCCAGTGGAAGGGCACGAAGGCCGGCGCTCAGGTCGAACAGGGTGATCATGCGCACGCGCGCCATGACATTTCCACGGCGCGTGGGGTCGGCGTCGGTCACCTGTGACAGGTAGCCGTCCACCGCCGGACTGATGTCCACTGTGCGGCCCTCCATTCCCAACTTCTCGATGATCAGCTTCCCATGTTCCAGGCTCGCCGGATTGGCCGTCCGGTAGGGCATGCAGACGCCCAGTACGTTGGCCGGGCCGAGCGCTCGCGCCGCGAGCGCCGCGGTGACCGCCGAATCCACGCCGCCGGAGATGCCGATTATGGCGCGGCTGTAGCCGCGCTGGGCGAGCTCCGTCCGCAGGAACCTGACGAGCCATGCGGTGACCAGTTCGACGTCGATGGCCAGGGCAGTCGCCGGGTCACGACGGATGGCCGGGCGGATTGCGAGCGTCGATGGGGAGCCCGGGTCAGGATTGGCGGAACGGGATTCAGCGTTACCCCGGGGTGTGCCCGCTGCCACCGCCGGCTCGGCGTCGTCGCGCGGCGGGGTGCTCGCCGCCGTCTGCGTCCCGACCCCGACGGCGGGATCGAACTGTACCGGCGACCGCTCCCCGTCAACCGTCAGCGCTCGCTGCAGGTGTGGCAATTGGACGCGCAGGTCGGCAAGGAGCGGGGCCGCCGCGCGGGCGCGGCCCAGGTCGCGCCGCTCCAGGCTGGCCACGATCAGCGCATCCTCCCACACCGGTCCGCGGGCCATCACCTCTCCCGAGGGCGCCAGGACCAGTGACCCGCCCGTGAACATCTTTCCGCCCTCGCTACCCACCAGGTTGGCGAATGAGACGAAGACGCCGTGCTCCTCGGCGATATCGCGCATCAGCCGTTCCCAGCGCGCCATGTTGCCCGGGCCGGGAAGATCGCTGGCCTGCGGCACGGTACCGCGGCCCGGAGCCGCCGCGCAGACATGGATGATCTCGGCGCCGTCCAGGGCGAGTACGGTGCCCGTGAGACTGTGCCAGGCATCCTCGCAGACCAGCAGGCCGGCGCGGCCGTGCGGCGTGTCGAAGGCACGCAGCTCCACCCCCCGCTCCAGGAAGCGTTCCTCGTCGAACATGCCGTAGGTGGGGAGGAAGTTCTTGCGATGCACGTGCAGCACGCGCGCTCCCTCACCGTCGCCCAGGCGCGCGTAGATGGCGGAGTTATGGAGCGTATGGCGCCAGGATTCATAGAAGCCGACCACGATATCCAACGGCGGCCTGCCAGGCGCCGATGCGCGGTAGACGGTGTCGAGGTCGCGGGCGAACGAGCCAGCGGTCATCGCCTGCGCCTGGACACCCCCCTCCAGCAGGTAGCCGGTGAGGGCTGTTTCCGCGAGGTGGAGCACCCGCGGACGTTCCGGCAGCGTATCCAGTTGGCCAAAGATCTGACCCAGGCGGCGCAGGTTGGCCTCGTAATCGCCCTTGATGGGTGCGAACTGGGCGATCGAGATGGGAAGGGCCGTGGCGCCGTGCCTTGAAGTCGGAGTCGCGTTCATGGAAGGAAAGCTGATTGCAGCGGTCAGGCGGGGCAAGCTGTCGCCGCCCGACGGCCTGCTGTGACCGATGATACTGTGACGCGCTCGGGGAATGGCTATCTTCAGGTATGGAGCACGCCGGCACGTCGGTAGCGATACACTCCGCGACCTCATCGTCAGCGTTCGAGGCGCGTGACTTCACGCGCGTCGATGCGCGCCGTGGCGTGCGCATGGCGGTTGTGATCGCCATGCTCGCAGCGTCGGCGTTGACGGTGGCTCCGCCCGCGCTTCCAGCCCAGGCGGCGGACGGCGCATCGCGCATCGTCAACATGAAGCAGTCGTCGCTCGTCCTTGCCCGCGATGGCTCGCTAATTGGCGAGATAGGCGCGGCGCGTCGTGTCGTGGTGTCGTTGCAGGACATGCCTTCCTACCTGCCGCAGGCGTTCGTGGCGGTGGAGGACCAGCGCTTCTACCAGCACGACGGCGTGGACCTGGTGGGTCTGGCAGGTGCCCTCAAGGACGCCGTGCGAGGTGAGGCGCGGGGAGGCAGCACGATCACCCAGCAGCTCGTCGGCAACATGCATCCCGACATCATAGACCGGAGCGATCGGAGCATTGGCCGGAAGTTGCGCGAGCAGCAGGCAGCCCGGGAGATGGAGAAGCATTACTCCAAGGCGCAGATCCTGGAGGCCTATCTCAATTTCATAGACTTCGGCCACGGCTGGAACGGAGTCGAGATGGCCTCCCGCCACTATTTCGGCAAGGGTGTCGGCCAACTGTCGCTGGCCGAGGCGGCCACGCTCGCCGCACTGCCCAAGAGCCCACCGCTCTACGACCCGATCCGGAACAAGGAGCGCGCGCGGGGCCGTCGCAACCTGGTCCTGGACCTGATGGCGCAGCAGGGTTACATCACGCGCTCCCAGGCGGCATCGGCAAAGCGCCTGCCGGTAGTTACCGCCGCCAATGCCGGCTACAGCGCCCGGGCGCCGTACTTTGTGGACGCGGTGAGCACGATCGCCCGGAACGCCGGCGTTCCGGTCGCGGAGGGCGGCTATATCCTGCGCACCACGCTGGACCCGGCACTGCAGGTCAGCGCCGAGGTAGCGCTGGCTGCCGGACTCACGGCCGCCGAGTCGCGGCCGGGCTACCGACATCTCAAGTACGCCGGGCATCCGAAGGGACGCACGGACTACCTGCAGGGGTTGGTGGTGGTCCTGGACCCGGGTAGCGGACAGGTCAGGGCGCTGGTGGGTGGACGCGATTACGGCGAGTCGCAATACAACCGTGCGGTGAACGCGCTCCGTCAACCCGGCTCGGCGTTCAAGCCGTACGTCTACGCAACCGCGATTGCCGACAGCCTGCCGGCAAATCTGATCGTCGCCGATACCGCGCTCGCCATCCCGATGGCCGACGGCACCGTCTACCGCCCCACCAACTCCGATGGTGAGTATCTGGGACCGATCACGTTGCGGAACGCGCTCGCCCAGTCGCGCAACACGGTCGCCATACAGATCGAACTGCGCTATGGCATGGACCAGATAGCGAGAATGGCTCACTCGATGGGTCTCGACACGCCCATCGCGCCCTATCCCTCGAGCGCGCTCGGCGCGTCGGTCGTGCACCCGCTGGATTTCATCGGGAGCTACGTGACTCTCGCCACGCTCGGTGTGCGAGTGGAACCGCGACTCCTGCTGCGTGTCGAGGACAGCCGGGGGCGTACGGTGTGGACGTCGCCCGGCGCGAACGCGACGCCGGTGCTGGACGCCAAGGTGGCATTCATAGTTCGCGACATGATGCGCGACGTCGTGGAGCGGGGCACGGCGACGTCGGTGCGTCGTCTGGTGCCGGCCCGCGTGCCCGTGGCCGGCAAGACGGGTACGACGAATGACAACAGCGACGTCTGGTTCGTGGGCATGACGCCGGAGCTGGTGGCCGGAAGCTGGATGGGCTTCGACCGGCCTCAGATGATCGCTCCGGGCGTCGCCGGTGGCAGCCTGGCGGCGCCGGTTGTGGGGCGCATCTTCGCCGACTATTACGAGGGCCGCAGCTCTGCCGCCTGGCAGCCTCCGCAGGGGCTGGTAACGGCGCAACTGGACCGCGAGACGGGCCAGCTTGCCGACGTCTTCACGCCGGCGGATCGTCGGTATACGGAATACTTCATCCCGGGCACCGAGCCGGCCGAGATGCGCGTGACACCATGGCGGATGTTCGAGTATGGCGGGATCGTGGTGCCCTGAACTGCGAGCTCGGTGAACGTGGCCGCCATGGGGACTGTCGACGCACCGGTCCGGAGCTGTGACGAAAAACGGGACGGGTGGCCGACTCAACCCACCCGTCCCGTTCTCCGCTACTGCCTCAAACCCCAGCCGCCTCGAGCTTCTCCTCCTCCACCGCCGCCTCCCCGGCCGGCAGCAGCGCGATCGCCAGCACCTCCTCCAGCGTCTCCACCGGGTGGAAGGTCAGCTCGCCGCGCACTTCCTCGGGCACATCCTCCAGGTCGGCCTCGTTGGCCTTGGGCAGGATGACGTGCTTGATGCCGGCGCGATGGGCGCCGAGCACCTTCTCCTTGATCCCGCCAATGGGGAGCACGCGGCCGCGGAGGGTGATCTCGCCGGTCATGGAAACGTCGCGGCGCACCGGCCGGTCGCTCATCTCACTCACCAGCGCCGTGGCGATGGCGATGCCGGCCGACGGCCCGTCCTTGGGAATCGCGCCCGCCGGGACGTGGATGTGCGCTTCCACCGCGCCCAGCCGGTCGCGCGGAATGCCCAGCCGATAGGCATTGTTGGTGGCGTAGGTGAAGGCCGCTCGCGCCGACTCCTTCATGACGTCGCCCAACTGGCCGGTGAGGATCAACGATACCGCCCCTTGAGGGCTGGCGGGTGCCTCACTGCCGTCCGGACTGGTGGCGCTACTTCCGTAGAAGCGCCGGATGGAGGCCTCCACGAACATGATGTCGCCACCCATGGGCGTGTAGTACATGCCCGTCGCAATACCGACCTCGTTCTTCTTCTGCGCCTGCTCGGGGTGAACGCGCGGTCGGCCGAGCAGCTCGCGCACCTCGTCCAGATCTATGATCAGGTCGTCCAGGATCTTGGAATCGCCACCGGCCACACGACGGGCGATCTTGCGCGTGACTGCACCCAGTTGGCGCTCCAGTTGACGCACGCCACTCTCCCGCGTGTACTGGGAGATCACGCTCATCACCGCCTCGTCGGATATCTTGAGGCCGCGCTTGCCCAGCCCTGCCTCGTCCAGTTGACGGGGAATGAGGTACTTCTTCGCGATCTCGGCCTTCTCCCGTTCGGTATAACCGGAGAACTCCACCACTTCCATCCGGTCCAGCAGGGGAGCCGGGATGTTCTGGATGAAGTTCGCCGTGGCTATGAAGAGCACCTCGCTGAGGTCGAAGGTGACGCCCAGGTAGTGGTCGGTGAAACTGTCGTTCTGGGCTGGATCGAGCACTTCCAGTAGCGCGCTGGAGGGGTCGCCCTGGAAGGACGTCCCCAGCTTGTCCACCTCGTCCAGCAGGAAGACGGGGTTCTTCGTGCCGGCCTGCTTCATCCCCTGGATGATGCGGCCGGGCATGGCGCCCACGTAGGTGCGACGATGGCCACGGATGTCCGCCTCGTCGCGCGCTCCGCCCAGCGCCACGCGCACGTACTCGCGACCCAGGGAGCGGGCGATGGACTTGGCGATGGAGGTCTTGCCGACGCCCGGCGGACCGGTGAAGAGCAGGATCGGTCCGCGCGCCATGGCCCGTGCCTTGGCCTCGCGGGCGTCGGTGATCTGGCGATCCTCATCCTCACCATTCACCGGTGTCAGGGAATCGTCGCTCTCCGGACGCAGGCGGGCGGCCGGTACCTCGCCGTTCTCCTCCATCTCCTCGGCCAACTGCTTCGCGCGGAGCTGCCGTACGGCCAGAAACTCGAGGACACGGTCCTTGACGTCCTGGAGGCCGTAGTGGTCCTCGTCGAGAACCCTGCCGGCGTGCGTCAGGTCCAGGTCGTCGTCCGACCGCGTGCCCCACGGCAACTCGGCGATCCACTCCAGGTAGGTGCGGATGACCTGCGCTTCCATGCTCTCGCGGCCAGCGCGTTCCAAGCGGCCCAACTCGCGCTCCACCTCGGACCGGGCATCCTTGGGGAGTGGAAGCTTGTTGAGCTTCTCGCGCAGTTCCTCCACCTCCTTGCTCTGGTCCTCGTCGCCCAGCTCCTTCTGGATCGCCTTGAGCTGCTCGCGCAGGTACATCTCGCGCTGCCGCTCGCCCAGCTCCTCCTGGACGGCGCTCTTGATCTCCTCCTGGGCCTCCAGCATGCCGATCTGGCGCTGGACGAGGACGAGGACGCGGCGGAGCCGCTCCTCCACGTTCAGCGTCTCCAGCAAGCCCTGCTTCTCGGCCACGGTGAGGTCGATATAGCCGGCGACGAGGTCGGCAAAGCGGCCCGGCTCGATGACCGAATCGAGCACCTGGTGGACCACCTCTTCGGGCAGTCCGCGCCGCTCGCCCAGTTCCGCCGCCCGTTCGCGCGTTTCCTTGTGAAGCGCCTCGAACGCCGGGTCCTGGTCGTCGATCGGGGACATCTCCTCCGATTCCACCGTGACGGCGGTGAAGTAGCCGTCCGTTTCGGAGTACTGGAGGGCCGCAGCCCGGGTCTCGCCCTGGAGCAGCAGTTGCACGCCGCCCAGTCCGCGCTGGACCTGACCGATGCGGGCGATAACGCCCATGGAATAGAGGATATCCGGCGTGGGCTCATCGGCGTTGTCCCGTTGTGCCACCGCGAACACGAGCCGGTCCCCCTTGATCGCGGCCTCTATGGCACGCAATGTGGCTGGGCGGCCAGCGGCGATGGGCGCCGTGATGCCGGGGAAGATCACCGTCCCGCGCAGCGGCAGGACGGGAAGTGTCTGACGTGAAGCCATTGCGCACACCTTGACTGAGGGTCGATCCGGAATCGCGATGGTAGCCGGCAATGAGCCGGCCACCATTCGTTGCCGCCTGGTCCAACGGAACGAGGTCAGGGCCGCACACTCCATTCCACGGGGTCGAGTGGCAGCCTCCGCCGGGGGTAGCTGGCAGACGATAGGGGCACGCCCTGACGGCCGATCGCGGCCGGAGGCGTGGCTGACTGCATATTCATATGGCGGGAATCGGGCCGCGCCGGATCGGTCATCCCGGCGCATTCTGGAACCTTTACCCGCCCTTGTGACGTAGTGAGTGCCGGAACGGCGCATCTGGCCGGACGCGCGAGCGACTCTGCCCCACGCGTCAGCGACCTTCAGGCCTCGCCGGGCGTCCTTTCCAACCGTGTATCCCCATGCTACACTATGAATCCCGCCCTCTCCCCCCGGACCCGCCGCGTGCCTGATCCCGTTGTCTCGTCTTCAGACGCCGAGTTGCGCCAGCATGTCCAGCGCGTCCTCTCGACGCATTACGAGGTGGACCGGGAGATCGGCCGTGGTGGAATGGGTATCGTCTATCTTGCCCGCGACACCCGCCTGAAGCGTAGTGTAGCCGTCAAGCTGTTGCCGCCCGAGCTGGCCTTCCGGTCGGAGATCCGGACGCGCTTCCTGCGCGAGGCGGAGACCGCAGCCCAGCTCAGCCACCCGAACATCGTCCCCATCTATTCAGTGGACGAGCGCGAGGGGCTGGTGTACTTCATCATGGGGTATATCGACGGCGAGAATCTGGCGGTGCGCCTCCAGCAGCGCGGCTCGCTGCGCGCCGAGCGTGTTCGACAGATCCTGATGGAGGTGTCGGAAGCGCTGGCCTACGCACATGACCGGGGCGTCGTGCACAGGGACATCAAGCCGGACAACATCCTGCTCTGCGCCGGTGATGGCCCCGCCGTGGTGACCGACTTCGGCATTGCCCGGGCGATCTCGGAGGGTGCCGATTCGCGGCTCACGGCGACCGGGATCGCCATCGGCACGCCTACCTACATGAGCCCTGAGCAGGCCGCCGGCGAGCGCGAGATCGACGGCCGGAGCGACCTCTACTCGCTGGGCGTGGTGGGCTACCAGATGCTCGTCGGCGAGCCGCCGTTCACCGCCACCAGCACCCCGGCGCTCCTCGTCAAGCACCTCAGCGAGACGCCGCGGGACCTTGCCGTACAGTGTCCGGACGCGCCGGAGGACCTCACCCGGTCCATCATGCTGTTGCTGGAGAAGAATCCCGCGCATCGTTATCCGTCGGCAGCGGCGTTCGCCCAGGCCCTTCAATCGCGCACGGTACCGTCGGAACTCACCGGCGCGGCTTCCCGGCAGGGTGCGAGCGGCACCGCGATGCCCGTCGCCCGCCGGGCGAACAGTCCGGCCGCGCAAACGGCAACCCAGCCGGTGGACGACTACCAGTTCAGCGTCGGTCCCACCGCCGAGGAACAGCGTCGCTGGGATGTGCCGGCGGTGCGCAAGTTCCGCCAGCAAGTGGGCCCGTTCATCGCGGTCAACCTGGTCATAGTCCTCTTCGCGTTGTTCGGTGGGGCGGACTTCCTCTTCGTCACGGCCATCTGGAGCATCATGATGGCCTATCGCTACGCCAAGCTCTGGAGCGACGGCTACGACTGGCATGACGTCTTCCGGCAGCCGCATGACAGGATGATGTTCGACGTGATGGCCGAGACCGTGGATGACGCACGAGCGCTGTTCGATCCCACCAAGCGTGAGGTCGTGCGCGCCCGCGCCCGCCAGCGTCGTCGGCACCTGGGCGCGCCCACGTCCGAGGCACGGCTGCCGACGGGCAACCTGGAGCCGGCGGAGCTGGATGACGAGGAAGGGGCAGTGGTCCGTCGTGCCGCCGGCGATCGTGCTGCCATCCGTGCTACCTACAATGCCCTCCCGAAGAGCGACCGCCAACGGCTACCGGACGTCGTGCCTTCTGCCGAGGCGCTGTACGAGAAGGTTCGTGTGCTCGCCCGGTCGCAGGCCGCGGCACGGAGCGGGGGTGTGGGTGATCCGGAAGCCGGCGAGGCCGTGGAACGGGAGATCCAGCAACTGGAATCGGAAGCCAACCCTCTCGATGCCCGGGGGAGCGAGGAACGGGTGCGTCGCCTGGCATACCTGAAGCGTCAGCGCCGCGCCCTGATCGACGCCGACGAGCGGCGGGAGCGCGATGCCGTGAGGCTGGAGAACTGCGTCCTGGCGCTTCAGGGCATGAAACTGGACCTCAAGCGACTGCAGGCCGGCAACCAGACGCCTGCCCAGGTGACATTGCTGGCCGAACGCGCCATGTCCCTGGCGCACGACGTGGATGGCATGGTCATGGCCGGAGATGTCGCCCGCTCGGGCAATGGCGCCGGAAGTCGTCCCACCGGGCGCTGAGAGTGGCTCGCCCACCGTCACCCGTGCCTGCGGCTGAGGGTCCGATGGCCGACATGTTGCTCGACCGCGTGATCGCCGCCATCGGCGACATCTACGACATCGAGGCCGAGATAGGTCGCGGTGGCTCGGCGGTGGTCTATCGGGCGATGGATGTCCGCCTCCGTCGACGGGTGGCCGTCAAGGTGCTCCCTCCGGAGCTGGCGTATCGCGCCGAGGTGCGCTCACGGTTCAATCGGGAAGCGCAGACGGCGGCGCAGTTGAGCCATCCGAACATCGTCCCCATCTACCTCGTGGATGAGCGGGACGGGCTCTCCTATTTCGTCATGCAGCTGGTCTCCGGCGAGAGCCTGGCCGGCCGACTGCTGCGCGAGCCGCGCCCCAGCATAGCGGTGGTGCGGCGGGTGTTGCGCGAGGTGTCCGACGCCCTGGCCCATGCGCACGGACACGGGGTGATCCACCGCGACATCAAGCCGGACAACATACTCCTGGATGCCGAGAGTGGGCGGGCGCTGGTCACCGATTTCGGCATTGCGCGGGCGATCGAGGAGGGTTCGCGGCTCACGCTAACCGGCATCGCCGTCGGCACGCCCGCCTACATGAGTCCCGAGCAGGCGCTGGGCGAGCGTGAGGTGGATGCGCGCAGTGACCTCTACTCGCTGGGCGTGGTGGCCTACCAGATGCTGGCCGGCGAGCCGCCCTTCCGGGCGACGAACACACCGGCGATGCTGATGAAGCACATCAGCGACACGCCGGCCCCCCTCCAATCGCTCCGCCCCGATGCACCCCCGGCGCTGCTCGCCTCAGTGGATCGCGCGCTGGCCAAGAAGCCGGAGGATCGGTGGCCCGACCTGCGGCAGTTTCGCGACGCCATGCTCTCCGACGAATTGCCGGCACTGCGTCTGGTCCAACCCGAGCCTGCTCCAGCCGATCATACCGCTGTCCGGAGCCGTCCACCGGCGGACCATCTTCCAGCCTCGGAACGACTGTCCAGCCACGGCTCGCCCCAGGAGCATCCGGCCAGCCTGGAGCCGCCGGTCTTTCCCGGCGGCGGTGCCAGTTACTCCTCCCGCATGGTGTGGCGCGATCAACAGCGTGCGTGGCGAGAACAGGTGCGGGCGCAGGAGCGGGCCCGCTCAGCAATGGCGGGGGGAGGAAGCTCCTACGGCCTGGGTGGCATCCCTCACGGCGGACCGCTGGCGCCGGCCGGTGCTGGCGCGCTCGGCGAGGACGGCGAACCGCGCTCTCTGCAGGAGCGCTTCGAGTCGTTCCGACGGCGCAGTACGAGAGCCGCCGTCACCATCACCGTGCTCACCTTCGTCAACCTCATCACCTTTCCCATCTTTCCCTGGGTCATCTTCCCGGCGATGGGGATTCTCAGCAAGCTTCAGCGCTACTGGCGGCCGTTGCGCAACGCCGGCGTGACGGTGGGCGACGTGCTCAGCGGCAGCCTGCCGCCACACCTCGGGGGTCGCGACGTGAGCGCCGACAGGGAGCTCGTGAAGCAGAGATCGGTGGAGGCTCGCCAGAGCGCGCGGGAAGAGAAGCGCCGTCAGCGGCGCCTGGCTTACTGGTACAACCTGGAGACACTGGAGAAGCGGGCCCGGACCTTCCGCCTGGCTGCCTTCGCGGCAGGCACGAGCGCAGCGGTGGCCCTGGTGAGCGGCGTCGTGGGAGGTGGCATGCTCGGCATCAATGCCGCGGTCGTGCCGTTCGTCGTGGGGCTTTCCACGACGGCTGTCACACTCCCGGTGGCGGTCTGGGCCAGCAGGATGCTGCGTCGTGCCGGTGTGAGGCTGCGCGACATGTTGAGTGGTGATTGGCGGGCCAGGCTGCGCGCCGCCGATCCGCGAGGTCCGGACGAACTGATGGCCGAGGAACTCCGGCGACTGGCTATGCCCGAGGTGCTGGCCGGCCCGCATGGCGAGACGGTGCGCCGGGCGGTTCGTGACCGGCTGGAGGTTCGCGAGGCGTTCGCGCGCATGTCTCCCACCGACCGCGCCTTGCTTCCCGACGTGACGACGACGGTGGATTCCCTGGTCAGCCGGGTGGGAATGCTGGCCCAGGTTCTCCACCGCCTGGACGCCGACCGGCCAGACATCATGCTCACCGTGCTCGAGAGCCGGCTGGCGCAGGCCGAGCGCGACGATGTAGGGATGCCCGAGCGCGAACGTCGCATGGCGCTCCTGCAGCGGCAGAGGGTGACGCTCACCGACCTCGTCACGCGGCGGGCCAAGCTGGCCAGCCAGCTTGACAGCGCCGCGCTGGTGCTCCAGAGTGTGCGTCTGGATCTGCTGAAACTTCGCTCGGCAGGCGTGGACGCGGCGCTGGACGGAGTGACCAACGCGACGCAGGAGGCGAGGGCGCTCTCAAGAGACATCGGACATCTGCTGGACGCGGTGGAGGAAGTGCGTCGGCTCTAGTCCCGGCGCATCCGGGGCGACCAGCGCCATGCAGGAGTCGCCGGCGCCATCGTGGGATGGCCCGACAGGTGACTGAAGACAGTGGAGGCGGCCGGCCGCCAGTGCCGGCCATGCCGAAATCCGGTCTGGCACACAACCTGCCCGCGAATCTCTGGTCGAGCCCGCGCACCAATCCGTTGACGCCTGTTGGCGCGATGGATGAGCGCGGGCCTCATCATATTGTGAAAGTCGATCCTGAAACAGGAGATGCAAGTGCAGATGAGACGAGCGTCGTCGGCAGTGCCTGTCGTCGCGGGTCGGATTGCACGCAGCAGTGACGTGCAACCGGTCGCGGTGGACAGCCCAACCATGGGTTGGACCTGATGCGACTGGATGAGATCATGACCACCAAGGTGGTCACCATAAGGCCTGAGGAGACGGCCACCGCGGCGTGGACGCGCATGCGGCGCAGGGATATTCGCCACCTGGTGGTGATGGACCATACAGGGCTCGTCGGCGTCCTCTCCGAGCGTGACCTTGGAGGCCGGACAGGAGCCACGCGACGTAGGAATCGCAAGGTTCAGGATCTGATGACGGCGCGTGTGGCGAGTGCCGCCCCGGATACGGAGCTGGCCGACGCGGCCGAGCTGATGCGTGAGAAGTTGATCGGCTCGCTGCCCGTGCTCGATGGTGACGAGCTAGTCGGCATAGTCACGGCCACCGATGTCTTCGAGGCGCTGAGCAGCCAGGCAAAGCCGCACCTCAGTCGCGCTGAGCAGCAATTGTTGCGGAAGTCCATGACAGGGAAGAAGCTGGGTGGACGGCCGGTCGTACGCCGGCGGAATGTGGTGGCCAGCGACGTTCCGCCCCGGCGTCCGGGTTCGCGGCAGGTCGTGGAAGCCGAACCACTGGCAGCCAGAGTGCCGCGAGCGGCCAAGCGCACCGCCGGTCGTACGGAGACGGCTGAAGTTCCCGCCAACGTCCGCGTGGTCGGGGTAGACCTGGACGACGACGACCGCGCCTACATCCGGCTGCGACTGGGTGCAAAACTCGGCAAGTTCGCGACATCAATCGAGCGGGTTACCGTACGGGTGAGAGACGTGAACGGGCCGCGGGGCGGGGTCGACAAGGTGTGCAACATCAAGGTCGTACTGAGCGGACTGCCGAGTGTGGTCTTCGAGAGCGGCTCGGCCTCCCTCAAGACGGCTATCAACGGTGCGCTCACAGGGGTGGAGAGGGCGGTGCGGAAGAGCATCGGACGCGCCCGCGACATTCCGAAGAACAACGTCCCGGCGGCCCTGCCGGCGGAAGACGATGACTTCGATCCCGACGATCTGGATCACTGAGTAGCGGACCGCGAGGGACGGCGACAACCCGACTCACCTGACCGTTCGTGGGTGGTCGGGTTTGCTGTCTCCCTGGCCAACATTGCCGGGACCGTGCCCTGTCGATCCTTGCCACTCGAGGTAGCCTGATTGATGACCGCACCATCCCCGGCTGTGCCGGAAACCGCTGAACGGGCGGTAGTCGACACCCTTCTGCTCATCCCGACGGAGGGTGAGGCGGCCGCTGGCGGAGTGCCGGCCGAACTGCTCCGACGGCTCTCGGAGGACGGCCGACTGGATGCGCAGCCATTTCCGTTGGGTGCCGATGCGCACGCGAGGTGGGCAGTGATGATGGAGCGTTCCCCGGCACGCGTCGTGGCCGTTCCACTCTCTGCCAGTTCGCAGGACAGCCTGGCCGTGGAGCTGGGTGAACTGCTCCGGTGGGCGACTGCATGGTGGCCCGAGGTGCCCTTCCTGCAGGCAGCTCCGCTGGGGACGATGGGGTACCTGGTGGACTGGGCGGCGCGCCGGATCAGTGCCACGCTGCAGGCACAGGCCGTGAGGGTGCCGCGCGGGCGAACAGCGGTGCTGGTAGTGGGTGCGGCCGGCGCCAGTCCGTTGGCGAACGCGGAAGTCTGCGCCATTTCCCGGCTGCTCTGGGAGGAGGGCGACTACGGCCTGGTGGAGACAGCTTTCGTGCACGATGGCCGGCGGCCATCGGTGATCGACCTTATGACCCGTTGTGAACAGGCGGGCATGCAGAGGCTGGTCGTGCTCCCGCTCGCCATTCTCGAGGGCCACCTGCTGACCGCGGTACGCTCGCTGGTCGGGCAATTTCCGGCGAGTGAAGCGGGCATGGACATCATCGTGGCCGGTCCGATTCTGGAGAACGGAGCGGCTGCTGCGGTGATCCGCGAGCGCTACCACGAGGCGCGTCTGCGGTGGCAGGATGGACGTGAGGACGGACATTCGGCAGCTCCGGACAGTTCGGCGACGACTGCCACTGCAGCGTCATCCGTCTCACAGAACATCCTGCCGCCCCGGTATCGTGGTGCGGCCCGGGTGAGCTCCAATCCCATGCGCTCGGCCCCGCTCAGCTATGACGCGGACGGTCAGGTGGCCTGGGACACCATCTGGCAGAGCTTCTGCGACCTCGCCCTGGCCGGTGGTCCGCCGCACCGTGGCACGCTGCTGGAGCCTGCCTCCCGTGAAGAGGTGCTCCGGAACAGCGTCGACTACGCGCGGGTGGTGGCGGAGATCGCTCGTGGCCTGTCGATGATCACGGGCTTCCCCGTGGTCACCGATTCGGCCGCCGGCTGGGTAGGGCTGGTCTGTCCCGATGAGCCGATGGCGATCTGGATGCTGCGCGCGATCGTCGTGGAGAACGTGAGCGTGCGCCGTCAGGGTGCCACGCTATTCCTTCCGGCTGGACCAGATTACCGGATCGAGAAGGAGATCAGGAACGTCATCACGGCTGTCGCCAAGACCCACCACTACTGGACCGAGCATCTTAACGCACCCTGACCTGGCGTGCGCCTAGAGCTCCTCCAGGCGCGCCTCGAACTCGGCGGCCATGCTGGGGTGGCCGAAGCGGCGACTGGCAGCCACGCCGCGCTCCAGCGCACTGCGTGCCTCGTCGGTGCGCCCGAGTTGCTCGAGTGCGTCGGCGAGACGACCGTAAGCGTTCCCCTCGTCGTCCGCACGGGCCAGGTAGGCCTCCAACTGTTCGCGCGCCTCCTCGTAGAACCCGGCCTTGAGCGCCTCATTGGCCAGGCCGAAGCGAGCGAGTGGGTTCTCCGGATCGCGGGCGACCATCTGGCGAAATGTCTCGATCCTGGTATTCGTCGTCATGGAGCGAAGATAGCCCGACGCGCGGTGGGATCACAACGTCCGCCGTGCGTCGGGCCATCCAGTCTCCACGTGAAGCCGGCGACCTCGGGCAGCGGGTCGCCGGTGCACTACTCAGAGGCTGCCCGTGGGAGGCCGGCCACCACGGCCGCCACCGCGCTGCGACATCCTGGCGACGTTCTCGTCGAACTGCTTCTGCTGGTCGGCGGTGAGAATGGCGCGGAGTGCGGCACGATGCTCGGTGTTGAGTGTGGTCATCTTCGTGCGCAACTCGGGGTTGGGAGGGCCCTGCATGGCGCCGCGCATCTCGGTACGCAGTGAATCCAGGCGCGGGGCGAACTTCTCCTCGACTGTCTTCACCTTGTCCTTCTGGTCGGCGGTGAGGGTGATGCCCTGAAAGAGCATCTCGTTGGCACGCTGCTGATTGGCCATCATCCCACCACCGCGCGGGCGGTCGCCAGAGGCTGCGCCGCGCTGGGCGTGGGCAGGAGCGGCGGCGCCGGCGAGGAGGGCGACGGACAGGGTGGCCAGGGCCAGGCGGAGTTTCATATCCAGGTTCCTCGGGTGCTGACGGTACGATTTCGCGGGCCTCGTTGGCTGCGGCGCGGGGAGTGCGCGGGCCGGTCGGCCGCTGCTCTCCCTGGCGTATCACCTACGTTGGAATCGTGGCGACGTTAAGGAGAAGGCGCCATCTTGCCCGGCCGAGACGGCCGCAGGAGGTTATGTTACACGGCGGCACCACAACTGCATCCGTGAGCGAGAAACTGTGCTCGCGCTCTGGCGGTAGCCAGGAAAAGCGGTATCGTAGCTCCCAGCGCCGCGATCCGGCGGCGGCAGCGATCGTGCGCTCCGACTCCGAACCCCTCAGCCTCGACCGTGACCGTTCCGCTCCAGCCAGCCGAGACGAGTACTGAACCCGTCGAGACGCTGCAGGTGCTCCTGCCGACGCCACCGCAGCCTCTACCCCCGGTCACCTTCGCGCTAGGGTGGCTACTGGACCACGCGGCATTGCCGCTGGCCTACCGAGCCTCCACCGAAGTGGCCCGCGTTTCCGATCCGCTAGCCCAGGCCATGACCTGGATGCCGTACGCCCATCCGCCCGCGCTGCAGTTGGCCGTGACCCAGCAGAACGATGGAAGCTGGAACGGTACGATGCTCTCCGTGCCAGCCGAGGGCGCGGCGATCAATGATGTCGGCATGATACCCGGCTTGCAGCGCCTGCTCGAGTATGGCTGGGATCGTGAGTCGCCGCCATTGCTGCGCGCACGGCGCCTTCTCTTCCGCCTCCTGGCAGAAGACAATGATCCGGCCTTCCTGTTCGACTTCGCCGCCGAAGCGGGCACAGACGAGGACCTCATCCTGCGCGGCCGGGGGATCCTGCGCGAAGCAGCCGCGGCTACGCTCGCCCAGGCGGGCTACGAGCGCGACCCTCGTCTGCGTGGCGCCGCCATGCGGCTGCTCGACCGTGTGAGCGACTACCTGCGCTCGCCTCTGGCCGAGCGACCCTGGGTACGGGTGGGGAACAGGCAGGTGCTCGCCGCCGATGCGGCCCCGCCATCGATCTATCTGCTCACCATGCTCGCGCACATGCCACTGTTCTGCGCCGAGTACGCGGAATCGCTGGATCGGGTATTTGACTGCGTGAGTCAGACCATGCCCCGGCAGGAGTCGGTACAGCTCGTCGGCGATCACCTGATAGCGCAGCCTCATCTCGTCCTGGGCGATCCATTGCCGCATCGCAACGCAGCCGACGGCGATGTTCCTGCGGCGGTGATGTGGCTGGAACTGGTGACGCGGCTGAACTTCCTGCGCCGCACCGAGCACTGGCCCAAGCTGCTGGATCGCTTCATCGACGATCATGACCGTCGCGGTGTCTGGCACCCGCGCAAGGGTCGCGAGCGACCGACGACGACCAATCCGTATGCCTGGCCCACCTTCCCGCTGGAGGATCAGGTGGGCGAGGAGCACGATTGGTCCGACATCACCTTCCGGGTCGGACTCATAGCGCGCCTGTCCGGCCGACCGATCGAGGTCGAGTAACGCGGCTGGGTGGCGTCAGGATGGAGCGGCATACGGATGACCAGGAGCGAGCGCTCGAATCGGCGCCCGCGACGGACGGTATCGAACTGATGCCTCCGATCCCGCCCACGTCGGCGCGCCGAGGTGGGCGGCTCGCTCAGGCGGACTGCTACCCGGCCGGTGAGGAGCGGGTGGCTGCCCACTTCGTGCGCCTGCCGACTGGCGAGCGGGTGCGTGTGCTCTCGTCGGGAGACCGGGCGGCGCCGCCAGTGGTGCTGGTCCACGGCTGGGCATGTTCTGCCTACAGTTGGAGATATCAGTTGCCCGTGCTGGCCGAGGCTGGTTTCCAGGCCATTGCGATGGACCTGCGCGGGCACGGCTTCAGCGACAGACCCACTGCCGACAGCGACTACTCCACGTCGGCAATGACAGACTTTCTCACCCTCGTGCTGGACACGCTGCAACTGGAGCAGGTGGCGATGGTGGGTCATTCGCTGGGCGCGGCAATCGCGGCGCGCACAGCTCTTCGCTCGCCCGGGCGCGTGTCGCGCCTGGCGACGCTGAGCGGCATCGGTTTCGGGCGTGCGCCAATGGTGGCAGCCCTGAGCCGGATCCCCGACGCGGTCGTGACCCCACTGCTTCCGCTTGCCACGTCACGCGCGCTGTTCAGGCTCGTCCTGCGCCTGGTCTCCGGTGGCCCGGGCCGCTTCACGGCGCGTGACGTGGACGAGTACTGGGCTCCCACGCAGTTCCCGGAATTCATCCCGACTCTCTGGCGGCTGTTGCGGGTGCATGGCTGGGCGCAGTTGGACGACTACGAACGGGCGCGGCTGACGTTGCCGATACTGGCGATGTACGGTGGGCGCGACCGCCTGGTTCGGGAGCCGGACTCCGGGTCGGCGGCCGGCGCGGCTTGGCCGGCTGCGCATACCCTGATCGGTGTGGGTCATGCCGGCCACGAGGAGGCTCCCGAACTGGTCAACGCCCTGCTCCTCCCCTTCCTCGCACCCTGGTGGATGGAATTCGATGCCGGACGAGCAAGCGCTGCCGGCGGTTGAACCTGCTCGACGTGCAGACCGTTCGTTGGCGCAGCCACCAGCAGGCGTTAAATTTCACAGGTTGACCCGGAAACGCCGGGTAACAACTGTCGCTGTGTCGGGCACCGCGGACCTCCCTGCGTCTCCGCTTCGGCCGCTTCGCCACGGAAGTGATTCATGGGATCAGAGCCGATGGACCTGCCAGCCGCAATCGCGTCGTCCGACGCCGGAGTCGCGCCCGACAGTGACTCCGGAACCGACGAGAGCACGTCAGAGGCACGCGCGACCTTTGCCCAACTCCGATTGGCGCCGCCCGTTCTGGACGCAGTGCGTGAGGCGGGCTACGAATACCCGACGCCGATCCAGGCCCTGGCCATCCCGCTTGCCCTGCGGGGACGCGACCTGATCGGACTGGCCCAGACGGGTACGGGAAAGACGGCGGCCTTCACCCTCCCCATAGTCCACAACCTCCTCGGCGGACCACGGCGGACACGGGCGCTCATCCTCACGCCGACACGTGAATTGTGCATCCAGGTGGAGGAGAGCTTCGTCAGGTACAGCGCGCATGCTGACGTGGATGTGGTGGCGGTCTTTGGCGGTGTACCCCTGGAGCCGCAGCAGGAGAAGCTGCGCGCCGGCGTGGACGTCGTGGTTGCTACCCCTGGCCGCCTGATTGATCATCTGGAGCGGCAGAACGTCGTCTTCGATGAGATCGAGTTCCTGGTCCTGGATGAGGCCGACCGGATGCTCGACATGGGCTTCGCTCCGCAGATCAACCGCATCGTCGACCAGATTCCGGCGTACCGCCAGACACTGTTGTTCAGCGCCACCATGCCGCCCGAGGTGGAGGCGCTGTCCCGCCGCTACCTGCGCAAGCCGATCGTGGTCCAGGTCGGGCGTCGCTCGGGCGTCGCCCAGACGGTCACCCACGCCGTCTACCCGGTGGCCCGCGCGCGGAAGGCCGACCTGCTGGTGGAACTGATCGGCCAGAAGGGCGACATGGATACCGTGCTCGTCTTCACTCGCACGAAGCACGGCGCCGACAGGGTTGTGCGCCATCTCGAGAGCGCAGGGGTGGAAGCGACCGCCATGCACGCGGACAAGTCGCAGATCCAGCGCATGAAGGCGCTGGAACAGTTCAGGTCCGGTGAGATCACCGTGCTCGTCGCCACCGACATCGCCCAGCGTGGGCTGGACATCTCGGGCATCACCCACGTCATAAACTATGATGTGCCGCAGCAGGCGGAGGACTACGTCCACAGGATAGGCCGTACCGGACGCGCCGCGGCCACCGGTGACGCCTATACCTTCATGTCGCCGGACGAGATCTCGATGGTGCGCACGATCGAGCGCGTGATAGGGCAGGAGATTCCACGCATCTCCGTCCCGGGCTTCGATTTCGGATCCGTCGGGACGAGCTGACGACAGTCCTCGCCAGCGTCGGCAACCCCGGCTACTCGATGTCGCTGGTCCGGATCTTCCCATGGGGGAGTCATCCTCTCCAACAGGGAGACGAATGACACTTCACATGGACAGGGACGGAAGATGAGCCTGCTGGAAGATCTCGTTCAGAAGCTGGATGGCGACGCTCTCACGAACATTGCCGGCCAGCTTGGTACGGACCCGCAGACCGCCCGGAATGGTGTCGCGATGGCGTTGCCGATGTTGCTGGGCGGACTGGCGCACAACACGGCGAAGCCGGAAGGCGCCCAGGCGCTGGGTCAGGCGCTGCAGCGTGACCACGATGGCAGCCTGCTCGGCAACGTGAGCGCATTCCTGGGCAGCGGTGGTGCTCAGGCCAGCAGCAAGGCCACCGACGGGGCCGGCATCCTCGGCCACGTCTTCGGCCAACGACAGTCGGCTGTTGCAGACGGGATCGGCAAGGCGACGGGGATGAACAGTGATCAGACCCGCCGGCTGCTGACCATGCTGGCCCCGATCGTCCTCGGGTATCTGGGTAGCCGGATGCGCCAGCAGAAGCTGGAGTCAGCTCAGGTAAGTGACCAGCTCCAGCAGGAGTCCACCCGCATTGAACAGAGCGCGCCAGGAATGGCGGGGATCCTGGGCTCCCTGTTCGACCGCAACAAGGACGGCAGCGTGGTGGACGACCTGGGTCGGATGGCTCCCGGAATCCTCGGTGGACTGCTCGGTCGGAAGTCGTGATCGCCGCCGCCCGAGGATCGTGAGCCGGGCGTTTCCTCGACCGGAGGCCGTCCTGACCGCCAGGCCGAAGGCCCACTCTCGCTCTCGGCCCCGTTCGAACGGACCTCACCTTCACGCTGGCTGTCGCCGCTGCCTGAGCGGCCATCCATCCTGTCCGGTCGGTCCCGTGCAATATTCAGTGATGATTGGCACGATGGTACCTGACTGCCACCTGGAGTGGAGAATTCCAGTCGAGAAGGTAGGATGCATCCGGGAGTTGCCGAACTTGTCTCATTCCGGGCTACTGAGCGCGCGGCGCTGGTGGCCGGGAACGGCGCACGATCAAGGATGATGAATGAAATCGAAGGAACTGCCCCGTCCTCACCGCTGACTGGGGAACGGAACGGCAGCCGGCGGCCGTGGGTGCTGGCCGAGACCAGTTGGGCCACCGTCAGGGAGACCAACTACGAATTGGCCGTACTGCCGTGGGGTGCGACCGAGGCGCACAACTTTCACCTTCCCTACGCCACCGACAACGTCGAGAGCGAGAGTGTGGCGGTGAGGGCGGCAGGTCAGGCCTGGGAACGCGGTGCCCGGGTGGCTGTGCTTCCCACGGTGCCGTTCGGGGTGAACACCACGCAACTGGATATCCCGCTCACCCTCAGCGTGACTCCCTCCACCCAATTGGCGCTGCTGCGCGATCTCGCATCGTCGCTGGCCGGGCAGGGCATCCGGAAGCTCCTGATACTCAACGGGCACGGCGGGAACAACTTCCGACAGATGATTCGCGAGTTGTACCCGGAGCTCCCGGTATTCATCTGTTCCGTCAACTGGTACGACTGCGTGGACCCTCGCCCGTTCTTCGACCAACCTGGCGATCACGCAGGTGAGCTGGAGACGAGCGTGATGTTGGAACTGGCCCCGGCCCTGGTGGAGCCCCTGTCGACGGCGGGCGACGGCAGCGTGAAGCAATGGCGAATAGGTGGCCTCCGCGAAGGATGGGCGTGGGCTCCCCGGCAGTGGACGCGAGTGACGTCGGACACCGGCATCGGAAACCCGGCGGCAGCCACGGCGGCCAAGGGCGCGGCATTCCTGGAGGCGGTATCTTCGCGACTGGCCGACCTGCTCGTGGAGCTGGCCGCCGCCGACCTGGACGACATGTACGTCTGAGCGCCGGACCGGGCGAGACGCCTCGCCGTGCGACTTCAGCGTACGCGACCCAGTCGTGAGACCACGACGGTCTCGGCGGCCATGCCGCGCGAGAGGATCGCAGTGAGGTTCGCCGCACCCACCCCCAGTCCGTCGGGGCCGTAGGCCATGGAGTCGCGGGTGGCATGGAGCGCGGTGCCGAGCTCGTGCCGCTCGACAGTGTCGTTGGCTGAGCGACCCGTGATGGAGGCGGGATCGGCGTTCAGATCGACGGCGACCGGAGCCACGCCGGCGAGCGCGACATCGCGGGCAACGGCGAGTGCGTCAGTCAGTGATTGGGTCGCCCGTCGTACCGCCGCAACATCCCGTTGCCGACCAACTGCTGGAATGGCAATCGCCGTCAGGAACGAGACGAGGACGAGCACGATCGCCAACTCGATCACTGTCGTTCCTCCCCTCTCAGGTCGCGCGCGGCGTACGAGCGAGATGTCCGGGCGCGGAGGCCGGCGGTGTTCGTGCACGCTTGTGATCGTGGAGGGAATGGAGGCTGCCATGAGGAGGGAGGGGATGCTTGAACGGCTGGCTGAAGACATCGTTCAGCGACGCCGATCCGGATATCGATGCGCCGGGCACTTTGCGTGGCGCTGGACGAAGGGATAGCGTTGCGGATGTCGTGGCAGTCATCGAAAGAGCGGCTGTCGGTACCGAATCACGCTGGCAGCGGGGCGCAGCGTACTCAAGCGATCAGGTGGAAACCATGAGCAATCCAGTCCGATCGTCATCCGGCAGAGCCGGGCCGGTCATCCTCGTCATGGCACTGTTCTCCGTATCCGCGGCGGCCTGCACCATGCCGATGGTGGATTCATCGGAGATCTCGCAGGGGGAACTGATGCTCCAGTTGAGCGATGCCCTTAACGGCATGCGTTCCGAGAATGCCGACCTGCAGGAGCAGATCGACTCCCTGCGGCGGGTAGTCGTGCGACAGGACAGCCTGCTCATCCGGCTGGCGAATGCCACAGGTGTTCCGTTACGCTGAAAGGGCGGCTGGCCGGTTCCGCTCGCCCGATTGACCGGAACGGCCGCTAGCTTGCAGGACTCCGGGGGCGCTCGGCGCTGCTGAGGGTCCAACGATCACGAAGTCGAGCGTCGAGCGGTTCACGTTCCACGGTTCTCACTCTCCAGCACACTTCTCAATGCGCATCGCGTTGTCCACCGGGGGCGGTGACGCTCCCGGACTCAACGCCGTCATCCGGGCAGCCACTCTCACCGCGATCGATCGTGGCTGGGACGTGCTCGGAATAATTCGCGGCTATGCAGGGCTCCTCGGCGACGACGAGATCATCCAGCTCACGCGAGAGCGAGTGCGTGGCATCGCGCATCTGGGCGGCACCATACTCCGTTCCACCAACCGTGGGAACCCCTTCCACTACCCCATCCTGAAGGACGACGGCACCTATACCGAGATCGACCGCTCCGACGAACTCGTCGCGACGGCACGGTCGCTCGGGATCGACGCGATAGTCTCGATCGGTGGCGACGGTTCGCTGGCCATCGCCAAGCGACTGTGTGAGAAGGGGATGAAGGTCGTTGGTGTGCCGAAGACGATCGACAACGATGTCGCCTGCACGGTGAGCACCTTCGGTTTCGACACGGCCGTCCAGACAGCACTGGACGCGATCGACAAGCTGCACACCACGGCGGAAAGCCATGACCGGGTGATGGTGCTGGAAGTCATGGGGCGGAACGCCGGCTTCATTGCCCTCCACTCGGGGCTCGCCGGCACGGCCGACGTCATCCTCATTCCGGAGATCCCGTACGACATCGAGAAGGTCTGCGAGAAGGTGCGGCGGAGGGATCGCAGCGGCCGTCGCTTCTCGATCGTCGTCATCGCCGAGGGAGCCTTTCCCGCCGGCGGCGAGGAGTCCGTGCTGGGTGAGTCGATGCCCGGACAGGCGAAGCGGCTGGGCGGCATCGCCGAGGACGTGGCACTGGAGATCCAGCGGCGTACGGGCAAGGAATGTCGTTGGATGATTCTCGGTCATCTGCAGCGAGGCGGCCAGCCTACTGGCTACGACAGGTTGCTGGCGACGCGCTTCGGTGCGGCAGCGGTTCGCGCCGTGGCCGACGAACGGTGGGGTCATATGGTGGCCCTGCAGTCGCCGCATCTGGTGACGGTGCCCATCGAGGAGGTGCTGAGGGAGCCGAAGCGTGTGGATCCGATGCACGACATCGTGCTGACGGCCCGGGCGACGGGGATCTCCTTCGGCGATTGAGCGGTGACAGACTGTCCGTCCTGCGCGTCCTCGTGGTGGGACAGCCAACCAGTCGCTGTTCGGCCCGGTTGTGTAAGTTCATGTATGGCAACAGATTGCTGATAGGCATTGAACGGTTGCGGGTGGCACCGACCGTGCATTGTCAGTTGGCATCGTCGCTGTCGACGGCATGTGGAGGATCTGGATGCGCTCATCTCTCAACAAGTTCATGGCTGTCGGCTTCGGCCTCGGTCTCCTTGCCGCCCCGCTTACCGCACAGGATCGCGGCAGGGGGGGCGTCGTGGTGCCCGATGGCTACGAGCCGCCGCGCGGGATGTGCCGCATCTGGATCGAAGGTGTGCCTGCCGGACAGCAACCGGCACCCACCGACTGCGCGACGGCGATCAAGAAGCGTCCCGCGAACGCTGTGGTCGTCTTCGGCGAGCCATTGAAGTCGCTCGAAGAGGCGGAGAGGCTTCGCGATCGTCTCCCGGGTCGGGAACTCTGGAATGATCGTCGTGGGCTCGTGCCCTCGAGAAGCAGCGGCGAGGCGCGATCGCGTGAGGGGACGGAGAGCGGCCGCCGCGCGGAGCAGGCTCCACGCACGCGGACCGAGCCGGCGCCCAGGCTGCCCGAGACTCAGTTGCCGCGAAGCCGCACGGAGCCGGCGAAGGCGCCGCCGCCAGCGGCACGCCAGGTGCCTCCACCGCCGTCCGGCGAGGAGCGGGGGCGTGTCCGTCCGCCGCCGCCCACGCCACCGCCCGGCTACACCCAGGACCTGCTGGCACGCGAGCGCTGGCTGGACGAGGAACTGCTGGCCTCATTGTATGGGGAATCGCCGCCCGGACGGGGGTATGGTGAGTGGATGGACGACGGCCGCGTTGCCCCGCCTGGAGCGGTCGGTGATCGCGGCCTTGGTCGTACTGGTGTGGATGGCCTCGTACCATGGGCCCGATCCGCCGATGGCCGCTACCTGACAGCGCGCGAGGTGGAGGTGCGGGTGCGCGGAGAGGTGGCGCTGTTGGGTGGCCAGTATGGCTATGCCGGGGGGTACGGCGGGAGCTATTGCGCCCC
>CALCHX010000076.1 GCA_937906875.1 uncultured Gemmatimonadota bacterium
ACGGGCCAGGCAGTGAACGACCTTTTGACCCCTAACTGAACAGTATTGGGCCTAGGTGTGACGGCTGAGCCCGACAAGGTCGAAGATGAGCGGGGTATCAGGATGCATGTCGCTTCCCTTGTACGCGCGCAGAAGCACCGAGCGCGACCTGCCCCACCTGTCGACGCCGCAGCACCGCCCCCCACAGTACCTACGTGCGTGGCCCCGCTGACCTCCCCTCGCTCGGTCGTGGTGTTCGGCTCGAGCTCCACGTGCGCCGCTTCTACTGCCAGAATGCCCGCTGCGCGCGTCGCACCTTCGCCGAGCCGCTGCGCGGCCTCATCGACCGGCATGCGCAGCGCACGCGCCGCCTGGCCGGCGCACAGCGTCGTGTAGCGGTGCAGGCCGGCGGTGAGGCTGGTGCGCGTCTCGCCGCCGGCCTGGCCATGCCGACGAGCCCGGACACCTTGCTGCGACTGGTGCGGACGGCGCCACTGCCCAAGCGCCAGACGCCGCGCGTCCTCGGCGTCGACGACTGGGCGCTGCGGCGAGGGCGCATGTACGGTACGATCTACGGCACGATCCTCGTCGATCTCGAGGCCCGTCACGTCGTCGATCTCCTGCCCGGCCGAACCTCGCACACGCTCGCCGCCTGGCTGCGCCGCCGTCCAGCCGTCGCGGTGATCGCGCGTGACCGGTCGACCGAGTACGCGCGGGCGGCGACGACCGCGGCGCCGCAAGGCACTCCAGGTGGCCGATCGCTGGCACCTCCTGGTCAACGGGCGCGACATGGCCGAGCGCTGGCTCATGAGCGCGTATCCGCACCACGTTCGTCGTCCGGAGATGCTTCCAGTGCTCCCGCGAGAAGTCGTAGTAGGCCACCATCCGCTCCCAGTCCCGCTCCAGGCGCTCGACCGCCTTCGGGAAGCGCGTCTGATACGCGAGACGGAAGCTCCGGCGCTCGCGCTCGGCCTCCGCCCGGCTCTCCGCCCGGCTCTCCGCCCGGCTCTCCGCCCGGCTCTCCGCACCCGCGATCCGCTGTAGATGCGCCTTCATCTCGGGCTGCCCCTTGAGCGGCACGACGTCGATCACGTTGCGCATCTTGTGGTTCTAGCCGGGGGCCCTGCGACGCAGGGCGGCCGGCCAGCAGCGCTGCTCTTTACTCTCCGGCCACACCTGGGCCAGTGCGCTCCAGATGCCAAGGTGCCCGTCGGCCACGGTGAGCTTCGGCACACCGAGCCCACGCGCCTTCAGGTCACGCAGGATCGCCACCCAGCTCTCGGTCGACTCCCTCTGCCCGCTCTCGACGGCGAGGACCACCTTCCGACCGTCGGCGAGCGAGCCGATCAGGACCAGGAGGGCGGCCTTCTCCTTCTCGAGCCCCGCCTTCACGTAGACCCCGTCGGCCCAGACGTAGACGAGCGACATCTCCGAGAGATCGCGCCCGCGCCACTGGTCGTACTCGTGCTGCCAGTCGGCCTTGAGGCGCTGGATCGAGCTGGCCGAGAGCGGGGCGGCGTCACCGAGGAGGCCACGGAGGCGAGCTCGAAGTCGCCGGTGGAGAGCCCGTGGAGGTGGAGCTCGGGGAGGTAGAGCTCGGGGATGAGAGCGCCGACCTCACGGGTGCGGCGCTGGAAGAGCGGCAGCACGCGGCTCACGAAGCGCTCCTCGCCATGGGCGGCAGCCATGTCGCGCACCCGGGGGCGCCGGACGGTGATGGTGCCACTGGTGAGGGCGAGCTTACGCGGGCGGCCGTAGCGGTCGCGGTAACCGGCCGAAGTCGCCTCCGTACGGCGCTCGCTCCTGGCTCGGCCGAGGAGGGCCTCGACCTCCTCCTCGAGGAGCCGCTGGACGAAGTGCTGGATCTGCTCACGGGCGTAGGTCTCGAGCGTCTCCCAGAGCGGGCTGGCGGCAGCGCCGTAAGGTGGGGTTGACGCCGCGGCTTCGCTGATGATCTTGGACACGGGCGGTGGCTCCTTTTCGATGCCGGGATTCTCCCGGGGGTGATTGGTCTCACCCGAGAAGGTGTCACCGCCTTTCGCTTATTTCCACACTTTCAGACGATAGCTCCTGCCGCCACGGCTGCGCGATTACCTGGCTATACGCTTGCACTGCCGTCTCAGATGAGTGATATTACATGCTCATATGAGCAGCGAGAGAGGTAATCATGGCGACGAAGCCGGTCAAGGGAGTCAAGGGGGAGCGCGGCGTTCGACGTACGGCGCCGGAACAGAAGCAGCAAGCGGCTTCACAGGGCGAGAGGATGCTGAGGATACTGCCGCTCTCCTCACTGCATGAGCGCGACGCGATGGAACGCGTCCGCCTCGTCAAGCAGGGGGTTCCGGCGCAGCTCCTCGTCGTGCTCGCCCGTGACATGGCGATCTCGAGAGAGAAGCTCTACGCGACCATCGGCGTGCCGCGTGCGACGGCAGACCGGAAGATCCGGGAGCAGGCGCTCCTGAATCCCGACGAGAGCGAGCGGGCTCTCGGGATCGCCCGCCTGGTCGGGCAGGTGGACCAGATTGTCCGGGAGTCCGGCTCCCCTGAGGGCACCGAGGGCACCGAGGGCTTCGACGCCGCCCGATGGGCCGCCGCATGGCTGGACCGCCCGCACCCGGCGCTCGGCGGTGTGCGCCCGGCTACGCTGATGGACACCGCGGAAGGCCGCGGGATCGTGTCGGACCTCGTCGCCCAGATGCAGTCGGGCGCGTACGTGTGAGAATTTCGCGCCGCCAGCGCGTGGGTGACCACTTCGGGAATGGTCGGCCGGGGAGTGTCGCGTGAGCGTGAGTAAGGCGGTGCAGCTCTGGCGCATCGGCGCCGACACGCCGGTATACGAGGCGCACGACCTGTCGGGAAGGGGGGCGGAGCTCACCGGGGGACGGTGGAACCGAAAGGGTACCGCTCTCGTCTACACCTCGACGACGCGCGCGCTGGCGTGCCTAGAGACGGTCGTCCACCTCGGGAGCGGCGACCCGCTGCCGCTCAACCGTTACCTGGTCGAGATCACGGTGCCCACAGACGCCTGGGCTGCCCGGACGGTATTCGCCTCCGCGGCACACGTGGGCTGGGATGCCGAGCCGGCCGGCAAGGTGTCACTCGACTGGGGAACCGCGTGGGCCACCGCAGGGGACGCGCTGCTGGCGGAGGTGCCATCGGTGATCGTGCCCGAGGAGTTCAATATCCTCATCAACCCCCGTCACCCTGCGGTGCGCTCGCTCTCGGCGACCAAGCGCCGCAGGTGGACCTACAACGCGCGCCTGCGACCGCCGATGCCGTGAGCGGCGTCGATCGGAGGAAGCCCGGGGTTGCTAGGGACGGCGGATGTCAGTCCGCCGTTGCCCCTCCATCCGCCGCCCTGACGTTCCGGCCCGTGCCCGGGGACGAGCCCTGTCGCATTCTCGCGTGCCAGGAGTGTCGAATATTCACCCGCCGCCTGCAGCAAGTACCGGATCTGCCGTGCCGATCTGCCGTGCCGATCTGCCGTGCCAAGCGGCGGCTCGGACTCGGCGGCTCAGCTGTCGGCGGACGAGGTGCTATGGCGACGTCGGCCGGCCTGCCGAGTCGCCGAACGACAATACCAGAGCGCGCCAGTCGCTCTCCAGCTCTGGTGGGGTGAGTCCCAGCGCCCCCGCCACCGCTTCGATGCCGGGCTGACCAGCCCGCGTCTCCTCGACCAGCCGACGGACTGCGGCATCGCCGCCGCGGCGATGCGCGAGCTCGAATACCGCGGCGGCGGCGGGGAGCCTCGCGCTACCAATGGGTCCGGAGCCATTCTCCTCGAGGACGGCTCGTAGCTCCAGCCCTGGCTGACGTGCCAGGAAGGTCGCGAGATCCTGCATCATTGTCGGGAAGGTCTGGCCGCGCGCCCCGCCGAGCCAGTAAGCGATGCCCTCTCCGACGAACGCCGACGCGTCACCGAGCCAGGGGGCAAGGAGCACGTGCGTGAGCTCGTGCAGGTACGCCTCTCCGAAGCGAGGATCGGCCGCGAACACGATGCGGGCGCGAGGGTTGGCGCGGCCGCCTGAGCGGTCGGCGCTGATCGCCCATTCCAGTCCCGTCAACTGCAAGGCTGCCTGGACGTCGGGGACCAGATAGTATGTGATCCGCCTCGCGTCGGAGACGCCGAAGCGATGCGCGGTAGCATCCAGCCATCGCGCTGTCTCCTGCGCCCGGCGAGTGTCGAAGCCGAGCGCCGGATGCACCACGTAATCGATCTGGCCGACGCGCTCCCGGCGCCACCCTGCGGTCTCCACGACACCCGGATGGGCGAGCACCCAGCGCCCACCCTCGTGTACCACGTGCATGCGCTCCATTGCGAGCAGGCCCGGCCGTGCAATCGTCCCTCCGCTCGTGTAAACCGTGCGGAGGACCCACCGGGAAGAGTCGCCAGCGACGAGTGGGAGGGCTTCGATGAGTACGGCGTCGGCATCAGCGATGTAGCTCGCGGATGCGAGCGCAAGGTCTGGATCCGGGGCACGTTCCCGGTCGGCGGCCGACCAGAAGGCCACTCGCCGGGTGCTATCCTGGCGCACTGCGAGGTAGTCGCGCCACAGGCGCACCACCTCGGCGCGCACGGCAAGCGCGGGGTCCACGCCCCACCAGCTCTCCGGGGTGACGGTCGTGTCGACGGCAAAGCCCAGGGTCAGGCGTGAGGACCGCTCGGCGCCCCCGCCCGCGTCCTGTGCGCAGGCTACGGGACCACCCAGCGCCATGAGGACGACGACGCTCACCAGGACGGATGGTGCAGTTGTTCTGACGCGGCTCAAAGTCACACATCTCGAGCACGCGAATACTGAGCACGGGAATACCGAGTGAGCCGGTGAGGATATGGTCATAGTGTACGCGAGGCTGGGGTCTCCATCTGCAGGTTCTCACGAGCAACCGACGTCAGCCATCACTGGGTGCGCTCCGTGGGGCACAGCCATAGAGAACTCGCCGTCCCTGTCGGAGGTCACGGGAGCATGGCCCTGGCCTCTCTGCTCAGGAAGGGGGAACGCCGGGCGAGCCGGGCGCGCCGAGCGCGCCGGGTGCGAGTCCCCCCTGACACGCAGGCTACCGATTCGAAGTCGCCAATGACTTGCCACCGGCTAAAGACACATGAGCCTGGCTAGACTCTCCCCTTGACTTTCGATGGGAGATTCGCAGCTTCCCATAGAAACTCAATGGGAGGGAAATGAAGTCCGCTGCCACACCGCCGCTCGACCTCCTGCGCGGCACCCTCGACCTGCTCGTCCTCCGCGCCCTCTCCTGGGGCCCGGCTCACGGCTACGCCGTCGCCCGCTGGATCGAGCAGGTCACCGGCGACGTCCTCAGCGTGGGCGAAGGGTCGCTCTACCCGGCGCTGCACCGCCTCGAGGAGCGTGGCTGGGTGGAGGCAGACTGGGGAGTCTCGGACAACAACCGTAGGGCCAAGTTCTACCGGCTGACCTCCGTCGGACGCGCGCAGCTCAGGGTGGAGACCTCCACCTGGACGCGCTTCGCCACGGCGGTCTACGCCGCGCTCGAAGCCCCAGCAACGCCTGCGGCGCCCAACGCGACCGCCTGATCCCGTGAGGTGACGGTGACTGATCATCAGACTCCGGGTTCGAATCCGGGTTCGAATCCGGGCTCGAATTCTGGCTCGAATTCTGGCTCGAATCCGCGTTGGAATCCTGGCACCAATCCTGGGACCAATCCTGGGACCAATCCTGGCACCAATCCTGGATTCACCTTCGACCCCGCGCCAGGGTGGCGTCCCCTGCGACGCCTCTTCGGCCCACATGCGGAGGAGGACGTGGGTGCTGAGCTGGGCTTTCACCTGGAGATGCGGCGCGCGGATCTCGTCGCGCGCGGTGCCACACCGGAGGAGGCCGGCCGCCTCGTGCGCGAGCGCTTCGGTGACGTGGAGGCCGTTGCCGCGGAGTGCCGCACCATTACCCACCGCCGTGAGCGGCGCCGCACCCGACACGAGTGGCTGGGCGCGCTCGCCCAAGATCTCCGCTTCGCCTTTCGCACGCTCGGCCGCGACCGGATTCCGACGACTGTCGCCGTGCTCACCCTGGCCCTCGGGATCGGGGCGAGTACCGTCATGTTCGCCCTGGTGGACGGTGTACTGCTGCGCCCGCTGCCCTACTCGAGCCCCGGCCAACTGGTCTCCGTCTGGCCGGAACGTGGCTTCTCGGTGGCAGAGGTCACCGGGTTCAGCGAGCGAAGCCGGACCTTCGACGAGGTAGCCGCGTACCGCGCCAACGTCGGTGTCAGCCTGTCGGGAGACGACGGGTCAGGGCGTGCGCCGGACCGGGTGGAGAGTGTGCGCACGACCGCGAACCTGTTCCATGTCCTGGGCACGGGGGCCGCGCTCGGTCGCACCTTCGGGGGCGGCGAGGACCGGCCGGGAAGCGAGCCGGTGGTGCTGCTCAGTGACGGCCTGTGGCGCGATAGGTTCGGCGCCGACCCCGGTACGGTGGGGCGCACGATCCAGGTTGACGGCGAGGGCCGCACGGTGGTGGGCAACATGCCACCCGACTTCCAGTTCCCCACCGGCACCGCCCGGCTCTGGATCCCCATGATGATGGACCCGGCGAATGTCGGCGCCTTCTGGGGCACGGCCGGATTCAGGGTGATCGCGCGGCTCGCCCCCGGCGCCACTGCGGCCCAGGCGCGCGAGGAGCTGCTCCGTGTCGCTGGCCAGCTCCGCGTGGAGAACCCGCTCTGGACGCCTGCTGCCGAGGGCTACCTGGCGGGCGCGGAGGTCGTCCCGCTCAAGCAGCAGATGGTGGGCGGTGTCAGGCGGATGCTCCTCCTGCTTCTGGGAGCGGTGGGGCTCGTGCCGCTCATCGCCTGCGTCAACGTGGCCAACCTGCTCCTCGCGCGCGGCCTCGCTCGTGGGCGCGAGCTCGCAGTACGTGCGGCGCTCGGTGCCGGACGTGCCCGGCTCGTTCGACAGCTGCTCACCGAGAGTCTGCTGCTCGCGCTCCTGGGCGGCGGGGCCGGGGTTCTGCTAGCCGCGGGCGGGCTCCGGCTGGTACTTCGCCTGCTGCCGGCGGACGTGCCGAGACTCGGCGACGTGACGCTCGACGCGCGCGTGCTCGGCGTGGCGTTCATCGCCACACTCGGCACGAGCATGGTGTTCGGGCTGCTGCCCGCCATCCGGACGGCACGGCCCGAGACGTCGGATGCGCTCCGGCAGCGGAGCACGGGCGGCGGGAGGCGAGGCCGGCTGCAGGCGGTGCTGGTGGCGGTGGAGATGGCGCTGGCCGTGGTGCTGGTGACCGGGGCCGGGATGCTTCTCCGAGGAGTCTCGCGGCTGCAGCACGTGGATCCGGGGTTTGCCACCGAGGACGTCGTGACGGCGCGTCTCAGCCCGCCGGAGCGTGAGTACCAGGGGCGGGCCGCACAGCTGGGGTTCTACGACGGGGTGCTGGAGCGCGCCGCGGCACTTCCGGGAGTCGAGACGGTAGCCCTCACGAGCCAACTTCCGTTCGACCAGGAGAACACCACGTGGGCCACCTCGATCGAGGGCGTGACGACCGACCCCAACGATCTGCCGATGTTCGACCGTCGGAGCGTCACCGCCGACTACTTCCGGGTGCTCGGCGTGCCGCTGCGAAGGGGACGCGCGTTCAGTGAGGCGGACGTCGTGGGTGCGCCCCTCGTGGCCATCGTCGACGAGGCTGCGGCACGTCGCTTCTGGCCCGGGCAGGACCCGATCGGCCGTCGTGTGGGCTGGCCGTGGGCCAACGAGTGGCGCACGGTGGTGGGTGTGGCGGCGACGGTACGAAACGGGGACCTGGTGGGCGAGCCTCCGATGGCGGTCTACGTGCCCTTCGCCCAGGCGCCCGTCGCCGGGGCGACCCTGGTCATACGAAGTGTCCGGCCACCGGCCCAACTCGCACCGGAGTTCCGCCAACTGGTGGCCTCGATAGGCGCTGATGTGCCGGTGACACAGGTACGGGCGATGGACGAGGTCGTGCGCGGCACGCTCGGACGGGAGCGACTGGCGACTCTTCTGCTCGGCGCCTTCGCGGTGGTGGCACTCGTGCTGGGTGCGGTGGGGCTCTATGGGGTGACGGCCTACCAGGTGGGGCAGCGGAGGGGTGAGATCGGTGTCCGGATGGCGCTCGGCGCACGCGCGTCAGATGTGCTGCGGCAGGTGCTGGCGCGTAGCGTGACGCTCGCTCTTGCCGGCACCGCGGTAGGTCTGGTCGGCGCTCTCGCGTTGTCACGGGTGCTGGATGGAATCCTTCCAGGCGGCGGTGCCGTCGAGCCCGTCGTCCTGCTGGCGGTGCCCCTCGTCCTTCTCGTGGTGTCCATCCTGGCGACGCTCGTACCTGCCATCAGAGCCGCTTCGGTGGAGCCCACGGTAGCGTTGAGTGGGGGTTAGAAGCTGGCCTCGGTAGGCTGTCGACTTCCGTCTGCTGTCACGGTTTCCAGCCCTGGGGCGGCAACTCCTGGGGCGGCAACTCCTTGGGCGGCAACCGCGCCCCGCCCATCCCGCCTCTAGCATTGGTGCGGCTCGATTGCGGCGAAGGAGGACCCGATGAAGTGGAACCGACTCACGGAGGCGCAGATCGTCGCGGTGCTGCAGGAGGCCGCTGGCGAAGCCGCGGTGGGCCGAGTGGTGACTCGGCGGCCCCAGATGACGGATAGACTCTGTATCGCTGTCGCGCGAGGTATGTCGACATGCCACGGATCGAGGTGAAGTGCCTGTGCGTTCTCGTCCTCGAGGACGGAACGCGCGCCTCAAGAGCCAATCGCCGGCCAATCGCGCGCCAATCGCGGGCCTGTCGCTCGACTAAGCGTAAGAGCATGGCAGTCGGGCCGCACGTCGGTGTGTCGGACCGTCTCGACCACTATCGAGAATGGGGATTCTCACATAGCGGCGCCGATGTCTGAATCACCTCCGGGTGGTACGTGCACCGGCCTGCGGTCGGGTGGCCTTCACGCTGGTCCAGCATGACGAGAGGGAGCTCCGCGTGCAGGAGCTCCCTCCTCACGCCCAAGGGGCAGCTCCCGCGTCCTCTCATCGCTCGACCAAACGTGTCTCCCGCTCTCGTGAGACCAGCCGGTCCTGGTCCACGCCCGTCGGCAGCGCATGGCGATCACCGAGCCCGATGGTCGATGTACGGGCGCACCCCTCCCGACACCCGTGTACGAGCGACCAGTCCATCGTGCCCTCGACGACGTGGTACCGTTGCGCGCCGACGAGAGCATCGGGTGTCGTTCCTAGCACCAGCGCCATGAGCCTGAGCTCCATCAGACCGGCGACAATCGCGTTGAGCGCGATGACGCTCGGCGCCCGCGCTTCCTCGGCAGCTCTCTGAGTGCCTACATCGAGATATCCACGATGGCCTCGTTGGCTGGGGTGCTCCTGCGCCTCGGTGACCTCGTGACGGGTGTAGACGCCAGCGCACTCGGAGCACGGGTGCCCGGTCCCGGTGGCGCTGACCTCCGACTTTCCGGCGAGCACGCGCCCCGTCGCCGGGTCGCCTTTGAGCACCGTTCCGCCCTGCACGACGGGGATGAGGTGGGCGAAGGCTAGATGGTCGAGTACCTGCCGCGCCCACGGCGAATCGGCCACATTGAGGATGATGTCGCAGTCCAGCAGGTGCGGGATCGTCGCCTCCTCGATCACGCTCCCGTCGATCGCCGTGAACTCGAAGGATGGCGCCGTTGCCGCGGCGCGTGCCAGCCGCTCGGCCACCCGCACCTTCGGGATGTAGGCTGCCGCCTCCTCGCGCGTTGCTCCCTGAGAGCGGTTGAGGTTCTCCCTGGTGAGCCGGTCGTAGTCCACGCCCACCAAGCCTCCGACGCCGAGACGCGCCACGTGCTCGGCGAGGATTCCGCCGACGCCCCCGGCGCCGGTGAGCCCCACCCGGACGCTCGCAAGTGCGCGCTGGCCGGCGGTGCCCCAGAGCTGGACGGTGGAGTCCTGCGCGTCGAGCGCGATGCCGCCCTCGGCCCCCGCTGGCCCCTCCGCGCCGACGCTCGTCGGCAGCTTGCGCAGCGAGGGCCCCACGATGCGTACCGCCGACACGTAGGTCATCACCGCTGCCTCGGCGCTGAAGAGTGGATCGCGCACCTCTTCGAGCGTGCGTGGGAACCGGAAGCTGTACTCGCGCACGGACCACAGCCCCGTATCTGACAATATGCCGGCCGCGAGCGGCGCGCGATGACCAAGCGACCGCCCCAGCGCGTACAGGTCGCGTGGATCCACCTCCAGGTCCTCGGGGCTCGGGTGCGGGAAACTGTCCTCGCGGCCGCGGCGCACCGGATGCGTGTGCAGGAACAGCAGCCCGCCGTCCTCGCCGGTCGCCTCGTCTGCCGCCCGGGACTTGTACGTTTCGGAGAACAGGAGGCAGTGCCGGATGTGAAAGCGTACATCGCCCGGCCTAGGTAGCACGACCCGGCGCAGCAACAGCGTGCGCCGACGGCAGCCGCGAGAGACGTGAAGGACGCCGATAACGCCGCGTTCTGGCGCTCGGTCGGGACACTGCGGTAGCAGGATATCGCGCAACTCCGCCATGACCTGCTCTGTCATGGCTAGGTGCAGCTCCGTCGCGCCATCCGGGTGATGCGTCGAGAGGCGTCGGGTAGGGACGTCGGCTGTGGTCATTGTGCCCCCTCGCGCACGCACTTCCGCGCCCACTCTACGATGGCCACGAGGTCCTCGCCCTGGCGGGCCGGCATCCCGCGCCAGTCCCAGCTCCAGAACCCCACGCCCGTGACGTCCAGCGCGGCGGCGAGTGGCTGGGCAGAACCATGGCTGACATGCTGCCATGGGATCTTGGCCCCGTCGCCGCGGGTGAGGAAGGGCACGGTCAGCACACCATAGGACTCGGCACTCGGGAAGTTGCGCGCAACTCGGGCGAAGAGCCGCGCGTTATCTTGGGTGTACCGCGCCGGCAACTCGGCGTCGCCAAGCGCTGCGCCGTCGCTGGGCCGCGAGGCGCCTTTCGTAAGGGTTCCCACCGCGACGTACACGAAATTCCCCTCGATTGCGACGACTGGGGCGTCGGGGATGAGGCGGGCGCGGATGGCCGCGAGTCCACGCTGCAGCGCGTTCGGCAGCGTGGCCTCGTTGATGCCCGGCGAACCGGTCACGCGCGCCCTCCGCCGCGCGGCACGGCACGGAAGTGTCGCGCGTGTGGCTCGTCGAGCGGCACCTGCTGCGCGCTCTCGAACTGCTGCTCCGCGGGCCCCTGTGCGCCGCGCAACGCTTCCAAGATGTAGTCCTCTGGCGGCCGGAAGCCGGCGTCCTCAAGGATATGGGCCGCGGGCACTGGCGATGTCTCGTACTTCAGCGTCAGCGTCCCAATGTGGACGACGAACGTCCGGCCGTTCTGGTCCTGCCCCTTCGACTGAGCCTGGTTCTGCACGCCGTTGGTCATGATGCTCGCTCTCCAGTGGTTTGTGACGCTGCACGCCCGCTCCAGCCTAGGCCGAGCAGCAGAAGTGTTCAGTAAACACTAAACACCACAAAAGCGGCACACAACCCCTGAGGCTGCTGGGGTTCAAATGAGCGGGGGATCCGCCACTGCGTAGCCCCGAGTCTCCAGGGCGATCGCCATCGCCTCGGCGGAAACGCCGAAGATCTCGCGAATCGGCGGCAGATCGTCGACGCAGCACCCCGCAAGCCGTCGCGCGTGCTCACGCAGGGACGAGGACCGGATCCGCCACTGTGGGGAACGCCAGGCCACCGGCGGCTCGCGGAAGCGGCGCTCGAACTCCACCCGCAGCACGCCCGGGTCCATAAGCAGGGAGATGGCGAAGCGGTTGGCCTGCCACTCCTCGCGCGGGATCTTAGCCCGGCCAGGCGAGGGGAATACGGCGCCGTTCAGCCCCACAAATTCGAAGCTGCCGTCAATCTCGTCGGGCCCGAAGAGGCTCAGCTCCCGCGCCCGCGCGACGAACAGGGGACGATGCAGAACCCAGTGTCCCAGCTCGTGCGCGACCGTGAACCTGGCGCGCCCCGGATCGGGGTCGTGACGCAGCGACCCGGAAATCAGGATCCGCCGCCGGAGCGGCTGGGTCTTGCCGAGTATGAGTTGCCCGTCCTCGGCCCGGAGCTCGGCATCGAGATCGAACGAGAGCTGCTCCTTCTCGGAGAGGTAGCAGAGCACCTCCTCAAGGTCGATTGGGCGTGACCGGTCCAGGCCGGGGCCGAACGTGCGCTGCAGGAGATCGGCCGCCCGAGCCTCGATTTCGGGCTCGGGGAGCCACGGGAAGATCATCGGCCGCCCTCGCGCCCGAACTGCCGATCCATGTAGCGCCGAACCTGCTCCTGTTCGGCAGGCGAGAGGCCCTTTACGCGTCGGTAGAGCGCGACCTCTAGCGAACTCTCTGGCACCACGTCGCTCGGCGTCCGTCGGGCTAGGACCAGCAACTCGTCGGCATCTAGGGCGAGCTCGCGGGCCACAGACCGAAGCGTCTCCTCCGAGACGGAGGGCACCTCGTCCTCGCATTCGAGCTGGGTCACGAAGCCCGGCGACTTCCCGATCGTCTTGGCGAGTTCCCGCAGACCGATACCCTGATTCTGTCGCGCACCGCGGATCCGCTGACCGAGTTCGGACGGCATGGGACGGAGGGGTTAGAGGGGACATCTCAGAAGCACGGGGACGCCGGAGCCGACCTGCACTGCCTTCCGGGCGTGCGGCAGGGCGGTCCGGATGTGTATCTTGAACGTTCACCGATCACTCAACACTAGACCCGGGTCGCCCCTCCGTGCCAGCCCGACGCTGGAGCCCCGAAGCTCCTCTCCCACGCCCGTTGCTCATGGTCACGCTATCCATCGTCTACCAGAGCCAGTTCACCTGGATCGCGAACTTCATCCGGGGGATCGCGACGATGTTCTGCGCGACGTCTACCTCCGGGGCAAGTACCGGGACGTCATCGGACCGATGACGGTCATCCGCCGCCTGGACGCTGTCCTGGAGCTGGCGAAGGCGGAGGCGGCGACGTGACCACTCCTCCTGCCCGGCCGTGCATTTACCACATCACCCACGTCAAGAACCTAGACAGCATTCTTGCTGGCGGTGAGCTAATCAGCGACGTTCGTATCGCCGAACGCGGTGGCCCAGAGGTGGTTATTGGATATTCGCACATCAAGGAGCGGCGTATGCGAATGCCCGTTAGCTGCCATCCCGGTACGAAGGTCGCCGAATATGTGCCGTTCTATTTCTGCCCTCGATCTGTAATGCTCTATACGATCAACGTGGGCGGGCGTGGAGACCTGAAGTATCGAGAGGGCCAGAGCCTCATCCTTCACTTGGAGGCGGATCTCCAGGCGGTAGTGGAGTGGGCAAACAATCAGGAGTGTCGGTGGGCCTTCACGAAGGCAAATGCAGGCGCATCGTACGTCATCGACTCCTACAGCGACCTGACCGAGCTAAACGAGATTGACTGGAACGCCATTCGGGCGAAGTACTGGAGTGCTCCGGACATCAAGGAAGCCAAGCAGGCTGAGTTTCTCGTCTACGGTGCGTTTCCCTGGAAGCTCGTATCCCGTGTGGGTGTCATCGACATGCCGCTCCTAGATGGGATTGAGGCAGCCATCGCACGTGCGGGGTACAAGACCCCAGTGCAGGTGCGTTCGGAGTGGTACTACTGACCCGCGAGGTTCACCACCGATGATCGAATTCAAGCGTGGCGATCTGCTCGCGAGCAACAGCGAAGCAATCGTCAACACCGTCAACTGCGTGGGCGTCATGGGGCGCGGCATCGCCCTGCAGATGAAGAAGGCCTTCCCGGCCAATTTCCGCGCCTACGCCGCAGCGTGCGACCGGGGTGAGGTAGTGCCGGGTCGTATGTTCGTCCATCCTACGGGCGAGCTGGGCAATCCGCGTTACGTAATCAACTTCCCTACGAAGCGCCATTGGAAGGGACGGAGTCGCCTCGAGGACATTGAGGCGGGGCTCGTGACTCTCGTCGCGGGGGTCCGACGCCTCGGGATCCGCTCCATCGCGCTGCCGCCACTCGGCTGCGGCCTGGGCGGACTGAGTTGGAGCGACGTCCGCCCGCGTATCGAGCGCGCGTTCGCCGAGCTGCCTGATGTGCACGTGACGGTATTCGAGCCGGCCGGCGCTCCGGAGCCGATGGCCATGCCTAAGAACAGCAAGGTCCCGAACATGACCGCAGGCCGGGCCGCGCTGGTGGGGCTCATGGACCGCTACCTTCGAGGGCTGATGGACCCGTTCGTGTCGCTGCTCGAGGTCCACAAGCTCATGTACTTCCTGCAGGAGGCCGGCGAGCCGCTCAAACTGTCGTACATGAAGGGCCACTACGGGCCGTACGCTGAGAACCTCGGGCACGTGCTCACCCGCGTGGAGGGCCACCTGATCTCGGGCTATGGCGACGGCGGCGACAAGCCCGCCAAGCAGCTCGAGCTCGTCCCCGGTGCTACCGAGGACGCACAGCGGTTCCTAGGCGAGCACCCGGCCACTCTCGCACGATTCGAGCGCGTGGCGGCTCTTGTGGACGGCTTCGAGACACCGTTCGGCCTCGAGTTGCTGGCTACCGTGCATTGGGTCGCCACGCGCGAGTCGGCGCGTGACGACGAGGCGCTGGTCGACGCGGTGTACTCCTGGGGCGATCGAAAGCGGCGCTTCACGCCGGCGCAGATCCGACTGGCCGCAACCATCCTCCGCGAGAAGGGCTGGCTGACTCAGGCCCCGGAGCCCGCTACGGCCTGAGCACGGACACCTCGAAGCCGTGGGCTCGGGATCTGATCGTCGCGATCTCACTCGTTCCTGGACCGGCGGATGCTCCAGTGGTCAGGTACCTGAGCGTAGGGTGCGAGCTAGTGCCGAGCCAGAGGGCCCCCCAGTACGCGACGGGGACTGGGGCGGCTGGGTCCAGGGCGATCCCAAAGGGCGACGAGCGCGGCCACGCCGTGGACTTGGCGCGCCTCCTCGCGTTCATGTCCGCCACCCGGGCGGTCCGCGGTCGAACGCTTCGGGATCGCCGAGCCGGGACCCGCGCGACAAGTTCCTGGACCCAGTTACAGGGACAGGCGGCCAAGCGCCGCGTCGTCGACGTTCTGCGCCGCGCTCGCACACTTGGCTGCACACCTTGACATCTTCTACGCCGTCGTCGGGGAACGCCAGGGCCGCATACGCGGCGAGGCTGCGACGCTCCACTGCGTCCTGGGCAGCGCGGTGGATCTGGACGGGCGGGCTGCGGGCGTCGGAGCCTGCCGGAGCACTGGCGAGCGGTAGGGCCCGCCGGTGGCGGCTGGAGCGCCGGCTGCTCCTCGGCCGCTAGTGGTGTGAGTCGGTGGTCCTTTGGCAGTAGCGGGCGACGGACTCGAGGATCTCGTCAGCGGTCCTGGTCCAGACGAAGGGCTTCGGGTCGGCGTTCGTGCTGGCGATGTAGCTCTTGATCGCCTGTTCCAGGGCACGCGTGCTCCTGAAGACGCCGCGTGAGAGACGGCGAGTAGTGAGGAGTGCGAACCAACACTCGACCATGTTTAGCCACGACGCCGACGTAGGTGTGAAGTGCACGTGGAAGCGCGGCCGCTTGACCAGCCAGCGCTGGATCAGCGGCGTCTTGTGGATGCCCGAGTTGTCGAGGATCAGGTGCACGTCCAGCTCGGCCGGCGTGTTCCGGTGTCAACGATCGTGTCGAGGAAGTGCCGGAACTCGATGCTGCGGTGTCGCCGGTGCGTCTCGCCGATCACCGTGCCTGCCCGCACGTCGAGGGCAGCGAACAGGTCGGTCGTCCCGTGCCGGATGTAGTCGTGCGTGTGGCGCTCCAACTGCCCTGGCTGCATGGGCACGACCGGCGCCGTCGGCTCGCGGGCGGGAATCTGCGTCTTCTCGTCAACCGCCAGCACGAGGGCGCGCTCCGGCGGGTCGAGGTAGAGCCCGACGATGTCGCGCACCTTCTCGATGAACTGCGGGTCCTTGGAGAGCTTGAACGCCTCGGCCCGGTGCGGCTGGAGAGCGAAGGCGCGCCAGATGCGGCTGACCGCCGTCTGCGACAGCCCGGCCTGGGTCGCCATCAGCCGGGTGCTCCAGTGGGTCGCCTGCTCCTTCGGTGGGGCCGTCTCCAGCGTCAGCCGGATGACCTCCTCGATCTCGGCGTCGGTGATCGAGCGCGGCGCGCCGACGCGGGGCTCGTCGAGCAGGCCGCCGAGCCGCTTCGTGGCGAAGCGCTCGCGCCACTTCCCCACGGTCTGCCGCGTGACCCCCAGCTCGGCTGCCAGCACGCCGTGCGGGACGTCGGGCCGCGCCGCGCAGGCGAGGACGATGCGGGCCCGCAGCGCAAGCGCCTGCGCCGTCTTCGGACGGCGTGCGAAGCGCTCGAGCGCCGCACGCTCCTCAGGCGTGAGCGTGACGTCGGCGGGGTGCGGACCACGGGCCATGGCTCCCTCCAGTATGGGAGCCCAGCCCAACCCGCACCATTCACGCCGTTCTGTCAACATTCTTCCGACTCCGACCACTAGACTCCTGACGAGAAGCCGCGGTACGCATCCCAGACTGTCCCGGTCCTCGGGGTACACAGCAGCTCCTTGCCCGTCCAAGAGAGAGCGAGCATCGGCGCCGACAACGGGGGCACCCGTGCAACTTTGCGAGCTGTGCTACCTGTTGCTTCGCCTACTCCGGTTTGCCAAGCCAGGCATATGGTACGAGCGCGAGGGAGCCGGTCCACGGCTGCTCAACGAGTGCAGACTGGAAGCGATCATTCGGCAGATTGGCGTGTTCCGTGACAATGATCTGGAAATCGGGTGCGTAGGCATCGACGATGCGGAATAGGAAATCGAACATCCGCTCGACTGCCACGATGTCGGCGTTAGCCGCCTGAGTATCGCCTACCGTCCCATCGAGTGACTTGTAGGCATCTCCAGGGGGGAAGTAGACCTGACTCGGCTGGTCCAATATCAAGAAGTTCGGGACGGGCCGCTTCCCCTCAATGAAGTGCGCGTGGAGGGCCGCGTGAGTGATGAGATGGCATCCTAGCCAGTTCTCTGCGCTGCCCATCCGGGACATCGTTATTGGGCGCTCAACGGTGTCAGCGACGACCGTCATTCGACGGAGGTCTAGCCGAAACGGGCGGCCAGAGTGTTCAAGATCCAGCTGCTGCGCATACTCACTCATGCGAGCACTGACCACACTGAGCATCGACGTCAGGACGTCGTCAACCTCCTCAGGGTTGACGAGTGCTTCTAGGCGGGCGACCTCCGCGCGAGCATCCGAAACCTCAACGCGGAGCTGTGCGTTCGGATCAGTCTCGTGGACACTCTCCAGAAACAGGCTGATCCGCCCGACTACTCGCGCGATGCGCGTGTGGGAGGTAGCCAGTTGCAGTGCCGCGTCGGACTCCTCCTCCAGTGCCCGGATCCGCCCCTCGATGTCGCGAATGACTGAGCGCGACCCTTCGAGTTCCGAAGCAAGGGCCTCGAGATGCCGCTGAACCCGGGGTCGCTCACGCTCGACCTCAGTCAGGTCCTTGGTAAGCGACGCCAGCGCCGCAGACAGAGCCGCAACGGTTGGCGGAGGTGAGTCAAGTTCTGATCCGCAGACTGGACAAGTGGACGGGTCGACACCGGACTCGCCAAAAATGCTGGTGGCCTGAAGCCTCGCAACCTGCTCCTGCGTTTCATCGACGTACCCGCGAGCCTCACGAGCGTACTGTTCCGCGTCTTGGATTCGCTCGCGGATGTGACGGAAGGTGCGGCGCTCTTCCACGAGCTGCGACCGCAACTCGCCCATGCCGCCACCCTCTTGACCACTAGAGGTGAAACGAGGCTGCCAGTCCACGGTCGATTGCAGAAGCGCAATCGGATCACCACGGCCAGATGCGGCTTCTGGCGTGAGAAGACCCGCGCTCACAGCCTCGGCAGCGAGTGCAGCTGCCCGGTCTGACCGGTCTGCCGCTACAGACTCGGCCTCCGAGAGGTTCTTAGCAGCCCGATTGAGCCTTCTGCGGGCCTCACGGAGCTGCTGTACGAGGCGCAGGCGGTCCTCCCGTACTGCACCGAGAAAGTAGGGAAGTGTGTCCTTAATATGCTGTTCAACAAAATCTTCCGACTGACGATGAAACAGGAGCGAGCGATTCGCAATAACTCCTTGCTCCTGGAACAGGTAAAACTTCGCATGTGCTAATGTCGCCTCGAATGGTTTCTGGGAGCGGTACGCCCCATCGACCGTGAGGTTTGAAGAAATCCCAATCAAGCCGGACAGGTACTCTGTGAGCGCATCGTCGTTAGAGTTGATCTCGAGTTCCGCTATGGGCGGCGGGCTCACCTCTGCGTCCACTCGTAGGTGAACACGACTCTGTGAGAGATAAGCACCGTCCGGTGGCGGCTTAGCCACGAATACGTCTGTGTTGTTCACTCTGAGGGTCACCGCATACCATGCAACTGACGCTCGATTGACACCCTCGAAGATCGTGAACGTGGAACGTCCGAGGCAGTAATCGACGATGTCGATAATGGCCGACTTCCCGGTGCGGGACTTCCCCGTGATGATGTTGACGGCTCCGAGCTTGAACGGGAGCACGCGCTGCTCGCCAGTCCGACTATATAGAACGATGTTCTTGATCTGTACACTCATGGGCGAACTCCCCACGCTGCGAACGTCGTTGCAAGGTCTTGGCTTCTCCCGAACCACTTCCCGACGAGAGCCGAGGCGGCGATGCAAGCTCCTGCATCGGTCCCTTCTTGTGGGGAGTACTTACGGAGCCGGATCTTAGGCGCGCCGACAGTCGCGTCTGTCGCCACGGTCAAGTGTCCATGACGGAGCGCGAAGACGAGTGCCTCTCGGGTATACGGGGCGATGTTCCGCACGCGGGCCGCAAACCCAACGCGAACGCTTTGATGTTCTTCGAGCCAGGGAAGCATGCGAGTCGCCGTGGTCGACGGAAGTAGGGAGCGCGTCGGCTTGTGAAGCACGATGGGCATGAGCAGAAAGCAGAGATGAAGAGGCATCCCTGCGTCTCGCTCACCCTCAAACGATTTGACGCCGTTGCGGAGGAGCGTCGCACAGAATGCCGAATTCAGCAGATATGCTACTTCTGGTGGGCGACTCGCCCAGTCGGTAAACGTGGGGCCAACCGTCATGGCGACACCAGCGCATGTAGCCGAGCGAGGAAGAGCGGGTGCCACCAGACGCGGGGCGCACTGCGTTCAGCGAGCATATGGAAGCTGCCCCGCATCACGTAGCCCTCTCGTACCTGGGGTCTAATTGGCACGTCCGCCTGTCGTTCCATCCAGTTATAGAGGCGGACACCGAAGGCGCGGCAGGCCACTGAGTCGTCGAGATCGAGCTCCGCCTCGTCCTCAAGGGCAAGCCGCTCCCGTTCCCACTCGTCGACGAGCTTCTTCTCGTAGGTTGCGAGATCCTCGTCAACGAGCAAATCCTCGCGAACCCATCGACCGCGCTGCTGCACCGCACGGTAGTAGTCGATTATGGCGTTCTCAATCCGACGATTCTTGTCTGTGATCGCTCGGAGCTGCTGAACGAACAAGCGACCGTCACCTGCGGCGTCGAGCGTGTCAGGCAAGGCTTCCAGGAAGTCAATCGGTAAGTTGTCTTCTCGGAACTGGTCGGCGATGCTTATGAGCTTCTCGTGCACCGCAACGTGGGTGAGAGCTACGCCCGGTGGGCTGGCGAGATGAGCGGCAACTAAGGCAAACCACCAGCCTTCGAGCCTCTCGTACACGGCGTCGAGGTGTGCACGTGTTGTCGAGTACCTAATATCGCGTTTGATGAGCGACTCAAGGTCCAAGATGTCCGGGCTGTTGTCGAACACCCGAATGGCAGCGACAAGCGCGTCTTGTTCGAAGGGTTTCAGAGCATCAAAAGCCTCAAAGCTCTTCTCAAGAGCTTTGTTCTTCGATTGCGAGCGGACTTCCCGTAGTCGCTGTACTGCTGCCGCTGGGTCACGCTCGCGGCCGTCTCGTAACAGAGCGGCGATGGAGCCTGGTGCCGCTGCTGAGGTGGTCACGAGTGCCAGTTTCGTGATCGCGGGATCAAAATGCCCCGCTAGTAGATGGCTCGCCCAGACGCGCAGTGTCTTCCACAAGTCTTCACTGCTATCTGCCAGGTTCGCCGGCTTTGTGATGTGGTGTTTCAACTGCTCCAAGCGCAGTTCACCCGACAAGTCACGGTGCTCTACGTCGTCGAGTCCCTCGATTGACACTTCTGACTCTTCGGAACCCCTGAGGAGCACCCAGAGAGCTCGACGGGCCTGAAAGAGGTAGCCGAGTCCCTGCGCGCTAGCTGAGAAGGAGGTAGTCACAGGTGTGTGGGGTGCCTTGCAGTCGAGTACGCCTGCGGTGGGGCGACAAACGTAACAATGCTCCGCGGGTCGCGATAGTGCGGCCTGCAGCTTGGCTAAGGTATCAGGAGACCGGTTGCATTGCCTTCGAAGGTTGAGATTCTCGGTCATGTTTTCTCGTCGACCGTTTCTTCGAACCGCTGCGGTCGGCGCGTTCTGGCGTTCCGTGAATCGCCGGAACGCAGGCGACCGACCGGCTTCACTTCCGAAAAGACACCGATCGACTTGGCAGTGTCTTTGTCCGTCCTCTTGGGCAGAGTGGGGAAGATGAGAAAGGAACTCGCGCGCCGATACACGATCTCCCTCTAAAGCCCAGCGAACGTACGTGGCGCGGCCTATAGGTGAAGCCGCGTCTAATCAGAAGAGTTACAGGCCGACCTTCGAGGCGGCGTTCTGCCTAAAGACACCGGCGCGCTTGATGTATCGCAGCGTCGTATCGGCGCGCGTATGAGCGGCCTGGTCCATCAGATCCTTGAGCGCCACACCCGCCTCCGCGCCGCTCGTCAGGAAGCCCGAACGCAGGCTGTGCCCCGCGTACCGTTTCGGGTCGAAGTGCTCCGCCAGTGCCAATTTCCCGCGCTTGAGCGCCGCCGCACGCGCCGCCGCCACCGTGCGTTTGACGACGAGGGCGACCACCTGCGCCGTGATCGCCTTCGGCAGCACCGTGCCGTGCCGGTTTACCGGCCGGAACACCGGACCCTCCGTGATCTTCGCCTCCTCGAGCCACGCTTGGTACGCCCGCACCGGGCAGGTCACCTCGTAGCTCCCATACGGTACCCCCTTCACGTACCCCTCGCCGAAGCGATCCGTCTTCGACGATGGCAAGATGACGACGAGTCCCTCGGGCTCGAGCACGCAGTCGGTGACGGTGAGTGACGCCACCTCCGAGCGCCGGAAGCACCCAGCGAAGCCAAGGAGGAGTAGCGCTCGGTCCCGGTGGCCGAGGAGCGTCGAGGTGGGGAGCACCGCGACAAGCTCGCGCAGCTCCTCGGTCACCGTCGGCGCCTTCGGCCGCGGCGCCACCCCGAGCGTGCGCTTGATCCCGGTCCACACGTCGCGGAGCGTCGGGTGCCTGGTGTCGAGCCGGTGCCCGGCCTCGACGTGGTAGTGCTGGATGGCCGAGAGTCGCCGCTGGAGCGTCGTTGCCCGCTTGGTCTTCGCTCGGTCCGAGAGGTACAGTGCGACGACGCGCGGGTCCGCCGGGAGTGGTGACGCACCGTGGCGGCCACACCAGACGGTGAAGTCAGCCCAATCGCTCGCATAGGCGCGCCGCGTGCTTCCTGCACGGGCCCGCTGGCGGAACTCCTCGGCGTCGTCGACGAGGGCGACGAGCTCGGGGCTCGGCGCCGGCTGGCTCGTGGTCGCCGGCAGTGACGCCGTCAGTGGGGCCGACGTCGCGGCGGCATCGTCGCTTGAGACGCCCCGGCGCTCGTCGTCGCCGTTCGGATCGGGGTGATCGGGGTGATCGGGGTGATGGTTCGGGGCTACGGGCAGCTCGGAAGGCTGCTTTTCAGCTTCTAGGTAGCGATAATGGCGCCATATCGCTAGTCAGAACCAGAGCCCTTGCCACCCATGAGCCGAGCTCGGGACACGGTGTGGAGCCGAACCACGCTCCACCGGCGGAGAATCAGACCGCAGCTTGCGGCGAGCCTTCACGAGTGTGACTGGAACGTGAACGGATGATCGCCCAGGGATGCGAGAAGCGTCTGACAGTCACGCCAACGATCCCGCCGCTCGAACAACAGGAGTCGGCGATGTCATGCGGCATCACCCAGGCGAAGGGCGTCGGTTGAGTCGCCATTGGCGAGCCGATAATAGACGCTCTTCCCCGCGGTGCGCGTCGATGAAGGCGTACATCAGCGGATGGGGCGGTCGAGCTCCGCCTGGGCGAAATACGCGCTGGCCTTGCGGAGGATCTCGTTTGCACGGCGCAGCTCCTTCACCTCGCGCTCAAGCGTCTTCACCCGGTCCTCCTCGACCCGCGTAGGCCCGGGCCGCTCCCCCGCTCCTCGCTCGGCGTCGCGCACCCAGCGCCGCAGCGTCTCCTTAGTGCACCCCAGCTTCGTCGCGATGGCCGTGATCGCCGCCCACTGCGACGCGTGCTGCGGCGTCTGCTCCCGGACCAGCCGGATGGCCCGCTCCCGCACATCAGGCGAGAAGGGGCCCTGCTTCTGCTTGCTCATGCTCCAAACCTCTCACAGGTTGGAGCCTCCGGCAAACAGTGAATACTTCGTGGGCGTACGGTGGTGTCTGACTTACCTGAAAACTGACTCCGCTTTGCGGATGTCCTGACCGGGACCGGTCGGCGCCACCGGACGCGCCTTTTTCTCGGAGCCGCAGGGCGATGCGCGTCGTGACCTCATAGGAACTCGCGCGCTGTCAGGTGCCCCTTCACTGTTCTGTCCGTCCCGCGTCGCTGCGACACGGCTCCATCACAGCAAGGAGGGAGCATGCCGCACGAATCGGTGGGGATCATCGGAGGATTCGACTGCCACAGCGCGGTGCACGTCGGCGCCGCACTCGACTCGCTCGGTAGGCTGCTCAGTACCGCCTCGTTTCCCGCGACGCCCGCCGGATACCGCCGGGCGCTCGCGTGGATACGCGCATGCGGGCCCGTCGTCGCCGTCGGAGCCGAGTCGACTGGCTCCTATGGCGCGGCGCTCGCGCGCGTGCTCAGTGACGCGGGCGAGCGGGTCGTCGAGATCAATCAGCCGCACCGGCATACCAGAGCACGGCGTGGGAAGTCGGACACCATCGACGCTGAGGCCGCCGTCCGGAAGGTGCTCTCCGGCGAGGCGACCGGCACAGCGAAGGACACCGGGGGCATAGTCGAGTCGATCCGACTGTTGAGCGTCGCGCGTGACGGGGCCGTGAAGGCGCGCAAGGCGGCGCTCTGCCAGCTCGGCGACCTGCTCGTCACCGCGCCGGCTGCCATCCGGGGGCAGCTCACCAGGCGGAAGAGCCTCGAGGGCAAGGCGACTGTTTGCGCGAGCTTTCGCATCCGTCGCATGGATGCCGCGGACCCCTTCACCGCCGCCAAGCTCGCCCTCCGGAGTGTGGCTCGCCGCGTCCTCGAGCTGACGCAGGAAGCGAAGGCGCTCGCCGGTCGACTCGACGACCTGGTCACGCGCGCCGCGCCGACGACGCGCGGGCAACTCGGCCTCGGAACGCAGAACACCGCGACGCTGCTCATCGCTGCGGGTGAGAACATCGGCCGCCTGCGCTCCGAGGCCGCCTTCGCGCACCTCTGTGCCGCCGCGCCTATCCCCGCCTCCTCCGGCCGGACGACGCGACACCGGCTGAATCCGAACGGCAACCGGCAGGCAAACCGCGCACTGCACATGGCGGTCATCGTCCGGCTACGGTACTGTGCCCGCACGCGGACGTACCTCGAGCGCCGCGTGCAGGAGGGTCGGTCGAAACGCGAGGCGATCCGCTGCCTGAAGCGCTACCTCGCGCGCGAGGTGTACCGCACGCTCCGCGAGGATCTCCGCGCCCTCGCCCACCGCCAATGATCGCCCCCTTGACTCTATAGGAACGTCCGGGGGCGGTTCGCTGCGGGTACTGGCACCGCGGGCACTGGCACCGCGGGCACTGGCACCGCGGGCACTGGCACCG
>CALCHX010000077.1 GCA_937906875.1 uncultured Gemmatimonadota bacterium
CATCCCTCGAAACCGAAGGCTTCCTTTTGGCATCCTCCTTCCGCAGCCGCATGCGAACATTCGCCCGTAGAGTACTCCCGCTGAATCTCCGTCGGGTGGTCACGCCCTACCTCACGCGCAAGACGTCGGACGGCTACGTACAAGGCATGCTGTCGATTGTCGTCCCCTGTTACAACGTCGAGAAGTACGTCGGAGAGTGCCTCGATTCGCTGACGAATCAGTCCTATCCACGCATCGAGATCATCGCGGTCGTCGACGGCGCGACGGACCGGACCGAGGAGATCGTAAGGGCGCGCGCGCGGGCGGACAAGCGGATCAGAGTCGTCGCCCAGGAGAATCGCGGTCTCTCTGGAGCTCGCAACACGGGCTGGAGGAGAGCTCGAGGCGAATACCTATGGTTCGTCGACTCAGACGATGTCGTCGAGCGCAGCGCGGCGCGCAACTTCGTCACGACTCTGAAGAAGTCCGGATCCGACTTCGCAGTCGCGCATTACAGACGTTTCAACCAACACTCGCAGTGGCCGGCGGGGACCTGGATCCAGAACGCCCATCGCCGACGACGAATCGGAGTCTCCGCATCCGAGTTCCCCGACATCCTCGTGAACGCGGTCGCGTGGAGCAAGGTGTACAGGCGATCCTTTTGGAACTCCATGGCCACCGAATTCCCTGAGGGGGTTCTGTACGAGGACCAACCCGTCTCAGCGAAAGCTTATGCAGTGGCATCTGCGATCGACGTGCTTCCTGACGTCCTCATCAACTGGCGGGACCGCGCCGATTCAAGCTCAATCTCTCAGCAAACCGCATCAGTTGATGATCTGCACGCGAGGATGGCGGCCGCTGTTGAGAGCGTGAGAATTCTCGCAGAGTTCGGCCAAGCGCAGCTTGCAAGGACAAGAGGCGTCCAGCTGCTTTCGAACGACATCCAACACTCTGCGCGACACATCCCGTTCGCCGATGATGCCTTCTGGTCGGCGCTTGCCGAAGGCGTACATGGCCTCGCCGACCAGCTCTCCGATGATCAATGGGCGCTCATACCTCCCCATCAAGCGGCGCTGGAGTGGTTGATCGTCTCTGGTGAGCGATCCGCTGCAGAAGAATACGTCAAGGTCGGGGGCCTGAATCTGGGACTGTGGTCCGTCGAGATGGCTGACGGCCATCCCATCCTTCGCACAGCGCTTTCAGACCGCTTCGCTTTTCCTCCGCACGTCCTGGAAGTCCCCTCGAGCATGATGCACCTTCGGACCGCGATCCGAGCGGCCGCATGGGACGGAGACGGAACCCTGCTCATCGACGGCTGGGCATTCGTGACACCATTGGATTCCCGCCGGTTCTCCGGGAAGACCGTCGTCACCCTCGTAGGACCGCACGACGTCCGAGTCCCGCTGCCCGTCGAGCAGCGCGACGACGATCGTATCAACGTCGTCGCGCAGCACAAGGCGAACGACTACTCATCGGGAGCTTGGCGTGCCCGGCTCAACGCTGAAAAGCTGGAGGCTGTCGGACTGAATCGGGCCGACTTCTTGGTCGAGGTTTCGCATACAAACGCGTGTGGCAGCTGGACGGACATTGTCCACGAAGTGAATCTCTGGGGGTCCGCGGGGCATCTTCATCCCCACCACACGGCGAGCGGCGCACGAGTCGGCCTTATCGTCAAGGATCCCTCTCGAATTCACGTTCAGATTCGGCGCCACCAGTTACGCGTTGCGCGCGTGAGGCCCGCTGCCGAGGGTCTGACCATCACCGTGCGCAGTGATGCGCCGAACGTGACGATCACCGAAGTGGCGATCAGGGGGAACAAAGACAGTCGCCCTATGGCGTTGTCCTTCGACCATGACGGTGTCGACTATGTGATCAATGTCCCCACCGACGCTCTACGAACCGCCAAGAGCAAGTCATGGGGTCTGAGGGCGCTCGATGCCGAGGGAGCAGTCCACGAGATTAGCTGGGCACCAGGCCCGGAGGAATGGCCCGTCGTCCACAGGGAGACAAGTATCGCCGCCGTCCAAACCACCTTCGGCAACATTGCGCTGGAGCGTTTCACGCCCGCTCTTGTCATCGACGAGCTGGTCGCAGAGAACGAAACTCTTGTCCTTCGTGGACGCAGTGTCCGGCAATCGCACGCTGCCACCATCGTGGTGACCGACCACCGGGGTGAGCTGAGCGCTCCCGTCGCCTGGCGCGACGACGCCCGATGGCAAGCGCGTATCCGACTATATACAGAGCGATGGGGACGCGCTGCCGCGCCCCTTCCGAGTGGCAAGTACCGACTCATGTTGCGGACCTCAGACGGATCGCTCTCAGATCTGTATGTTTCAGAGCGAGCTTCCGCAAGACTCCCATTAGAATCCGTCTCGCCGGGTCACACATCGTTTCGTGTGGAGCTCGAGCCGATCTCACTGCGTCCACACCTGATCATGCAAGCGCCCTTGTCATCACATGAGCGCGGAGCACGACATCAGCGATCATTGCAGCTTCTGCAGGCGACTCCTCCCCGAGCGATACGAGAGCGAACCGTGCTTTTCCGCTCCTTCTATGGCGAGAACACCTCTTGCAGCAACCGTGGAGTGCACCAAGAACTCGTCCGTCGGAACTTGGGCTTGGACCTCGTCTGGACTGTGAAGGACCGCTCGGTGCCCGTGCCCGAAGGTGGGCGGGGAGTGGTCGCCGGATCAGAAGAATGGCATGAACTACTCAGAACGGCGAAGTATCTGTTCGACAACGTCCACCAGCCCGACTTCTTCACCAAGCATCCGGGGCAGATCTTCACCGAGACGCTCCACGGCTACCCCTTCAAACTCGCAGGCGTGCCGTACTGGAAGCAAGCCGGTTACTCAGAAGAGCGGATCGATTCCTTTCTTCGACGACACGACCAGTGGGATTATCTTCTGTCACCAGCAGCATATGCGACGCCGCTCCTCGAACGAGATTTCCCCTCTTCGTCGGCTCAAACCCTGGAGATCGGCTATCCACGCAACGACATCTTCTTCGCGGAAGATGCAGTGGGACTTCGAGAGCGCACACGAAAAGTCCTCGGAATCCGCCCCGACCAGACGGCGGTGCTCTATGCCCCCACCTATCGAGACTATCTTTCACGTGGCGAGTTCTCCGCGCAGATGGTCAAGTTCTTCGATGCTGATGCCGCATCGCGCGCGCTGGGACCAGAGTATGTCCTGCTCGTCCGAGGCCACGCGATGAATGCCCGCCTCGAAAATCGGGCGCATCGCACCCCCGGGGTCATCGATGTGACCGACTACCCCGAGATCTCGGAGCTCTGCCTCGCCGCAGACGCCGCGATCCTCGACTTCTCGTCACTGCGCTTCGACTTTGCGCTGACTGGAAAACCCATGATATTCCTCGTTCCCGACCTGGATCTCTATCGCGACGATGCGCGCGGTTGGCTGCTCCCTTATGAGGAGACGGCTCCTGGACCACTCGTCCAGAACACACAGGAATGCGTTGAGTTGTTGCGCGATGTAACCGCCCTGCAGCGGACCACAAGCGACGCGAGACGCGTCTTCGTCTCCACTTATATGGAACGCGAGGACGGTCGAGCAAGCGAGCGGCTCGTTGACGCCGTCTTTTCTACCGTTTGACGCCTGCCTGCGTCATGCTCCGACGCGATCATCCGTCGCACCCTGCACGATCCGCCATGACCGATTCCACAAGGGAGACCCATCGTGCATACACCCGGTCGGATGAACGCTGCTCGAACACGTTTGCACGTCCGCGCTCAGCCGTCTCCCGTTGGAGCCGAGGGTTCTCGAGCAAGGTCGTGATCGCGGCGGCGAGCTTGGACACGTCCCCGAACGGGACAAGCACACCGCCACCGTCGGCCAGCTGCTGGCGCGGACCATATTTGACGTCAAACGCCACGACCGGCGTTCCCTGAACGAGTGACTCACCGATCGAGAGAGCATAACCCTCGAACGAGGAGGTGAGAACGCTCACCGCCGAGGCCGCGTACTCCACGTCGACGCGTGATGACCATGGTTCAAACGTCACGTGCTCCTCCAGCGAGTGCGACGTAACGCGGCTTGCGAGCGCCGCCCGTTCCGGGCCATCTCCAACCAACACGAGATGCGCCTTCGGCACGCGTCGCACAACCTTCGCGAACGCATCGACCAGGAGATCGAGCCGCTTCTCTGGCGCAAAACGTGTTGCGGACACGACCCTATGGGGATCACGCTCGATACCGCTTACGGGCCGCGCATCCTCTACGTGCGGGATCACAGCGTACCTATCGGCGTTCCCGAACTCCGCAACCACATCGGACCGCTGTTCCTCGGTGAGGAGAACCACGCGATCGACCTCATTCGCCCGGCGGAAGACATCAGCATGGTCCTTCCTCAGCTCGCCACCCTGGTCCCGTGGACCGGAAAAATGATTGCTGTGGATCTGCATGACCCGCACTGCATCGTTTTCAAACACCTGCGGGAGTGTACGAATGCCGCCGATACCGTCTCCGATGAATAGCGGAGCACGATCGCCTTCCTTTGCAAGCTTGTTCAGTGCCCATACTTCCAGCTCGGTCTGCGACCGGAACTCGTGAACAGACCCGGAATTCCGATCGAAGTACAATGCGGTAGTGACCTGCTGTTCTTGAATGGTGATCCAGCGGGTGAGATAGCAATATCCGTCCACGGTAAGGAATCGGTCCTGGCGGATCTTGTTTCCGTACGCATCGTACGAGATCTCGCGCCACAAGGTAGAGCGTTCATCGTAAACAAGTCGTCGAATGCGAACATGGGCGTCGTCAAATATGTCACGATATGAAAGAGAATCGTCCTCGCGCCACTCCCAATACTCCTTATAGACGTTCAGATGCGGCATGAAAAACCTCTTGCCCCGTCCATCTGCGCGTGTCGGTGCGGCGTAGCTTCCCTCCGGGGGTTCGGGCAAGGGCGGAATCACAACATCGTCCGGAGTATTACAGTCCCTCAAATAGTCCCAAAGATTCTGAATGCGGGCGCCCTCGCGCAGCCTCCCGATCGAGCGATAGTGACGATCGACACTGGCATAGAGCGCGTTCGGCTCCGTCGTGACTACTCGCGCGTCCCACCCCTGCTCCGCGAGCATGTTCGCCCTGCGGAGCATCGACAGGGTCATCCCTCCCGCCTGGAGACCCAACTTGTGGATCAGCATGACAGCGAGTCTCATGGCAAGTCCTTCTCGGAAGATGACGGGGATCGAGGCGGGCTTACGATAGACAGCCCTACCGACACGCTTGCTAAGCTCCACGAGGAACATAGCCATGATCGGCCAGCACACGGTAGGTACCCCTGCCTGCCCCACCCTACCTGCAGGACCCCTCGTCAACCAGAACATACTCACCGCTCAGGATCGCCCGATGCCTTCAGTCGCCCTCGTGCACCTTCCTCTTACAGGAGGCCGTGAGGTTTCGCTGCGACAGGTGCTGAACCTGGCCAGAAACGCCACCACCGAGTGGATCGCATACCTTGGCCCGGACGACACTCCTTCGCCAGACTGGCTATCTCTTGTGACGACAGCCGCCGAGCGCTATCCGAAGGACGTCGCCGTCGTCGCGACGCGCGTTCTGCTGAGGGAATCGGGCGGCGCGAGACGTGACAGCCACGAACTTCGCGCGAGATTCGCTCGTGGATCTCGACTGATAGACACGCGCCGAGAAGCGGACTTCTTAGTACCCGACCTCACGGGCATCGTTCTTAAAGTCTCCGCCGTTAATGCACTCACCGTCCGTCCCGACTCTGAGAGCAGCCTCATAGCAGCACTCCTCGAATACTTCCCGAGAGCAGCGGTCCTTACCGAAGCCGAGATGCTATCGAGCTCGCCAGCATACGTGAGGGATTCCACGAGCCCGCTTCACGACATTCTTGCGGCCTACAGCACCTCCCGCAGCAGCCACTCGATCACGGGCGCAACAACCACACTCTTTCTTCTGCGCCAGATATATATGCGAGAACTGTCTGTGCTCACCAAGTCCGTTCATCTGACGAAAGAGGAGCAGCACAGTCTCCTGGATATCACCCAGCTTGTCTTGTTGCGCATCCCCGCCGATCGAATCCTTAGCTACTCCGCGACGAGCCTCCGGGCCGATCTACGCCTTCTCTTCTTGGCGCTGAGAGGTGAAGATGTCCCTGCAATTGGGCACACTACCGTGCGCGGTCCAGTTCGAAAGACAGAATTCCGATACTTGCACGTCGGCCAGGAGGTGGACGAGCAGTTCGTCTCCGCTGGTCGCCTCCTGACACCGGAAACGGCGAAGTGGCGACGTCTTGACTTCTTTGGACAGTCGCTCCTCCGAGAAAGAGTCCTATGGTTGCCGACGGTCGACAAATTCTCGGCGGTGGTTGGAGGCCGACAGCTACGCATAGGACATCGAACCTATCCACCCGTGGCTGACCATCCGCCGGCGCTCGACCAATCAGCTCCAGTAACCAATGCGCCGCAGCGGAAGCACGGGATGCTCACGCACTGGAGCAGAGCAGCCCTGAAGATGCTGCGCCGGGAGGGCACCACGCCCGCGACTTCGTCTCCTCGAGTGCCAGCCGCCACTGATTCTCGCTACAAGGACTCATGGCTCCTGATGGACCGCGTAGACCGGGCGGGTGACAGCGCAGAGGTGTTGTTCCGCCACCTCCGCCGGCAGCGCCCGGATATCAATGCGTGGTTCGTCATCGATACGGATTCGGCCGACTCCAAGCGTCTGTGCACAGACGATTCCCGGATTATCGGTTACGGCAGCGAGGAACACATCAGCGCGCTCCAGCAAGCAAAGATCGTGGCGTCGTCCTTCGTGGACTCAGAGATGACCCACCCCGTTCCTGACAGCCTGTACCCGAGGGGCGTTCGCCCCTGGCGCTTCGTCTATCTCCAGCACGGCGTTCTGCACAACGATCTCTCGCTCTGGTTCAATTCGAAGCCGATCGACTTGATGATCACCGCAACGAGAAGTGAGTATGACGCCATCATTCGCGATGACTCGTCGTACTTGCTCACGTCGCAGACCGTCAAGCTCACCGGATTCCCCCGCCATGACGAACTACTCCGGCACCGCGCTGCGGACACAAGCTCGCCGAATCTCGTCCTGCTCGCCCCAACCTGGCGGATGAACCTGATGGGACCCAAAGGGCCCAGCGGTCGTCGACATCTCGACCCGGCTTTCGCTACCACCGTCTTTGCACGCGAATGGCTCGGACTGGCCGCCGACCTGGAGCTACAAGAGATTGCCCGAGCACACCGCTGTCGGGTGGCATTGCTCCTGCACCCGAACATGCGCGGCCAAGTACCGACGCATCTGCTACCAGACGATGTGAAGGTCGTCGGCGACGACACCAATACAAACGCTCTACTCTGCGGGAGCCGCGTGCTTATCACCGACTACTCGTCGATAGCGTTCGATGCGGCGATCGTTGGCAGCGACATAGCGTACTTCCAGTTCGACCGGAATCTGGCACTCGCTGGCGACCACACATATCTTCAGGGCGACTTCGACTATGAGCGCGACGGTCTCGGTCCCGTGGCTACGTCGCGCGGAGAGCTTCTCTCTACGCTTGAGGTGCTACTCGAGCACGTCGGACACGACTCTCAATACAATGCCCGACACGAGGCCATACGCGAGTACGCGGATGGCTTTGCCACTGGACGCGTCATCGAGGCGATC
>CALCHX010000078.1 GCA_937906875.1 uncultured Gemmatimonadota bacterium
CCAACGGTTGGAACCGCGACAGCTGCCGTTCGTACGCGATGACCTTGTCCATGTATCCGCCTAGCAAGTTGATGAAGTATAACGTGACACTAGCATGATAAGACTGATCCTAAGCGACCACTAGGGCAACAGTGCCGGTTCTTCCATGATGTTTCACTCGTTACCTAAACGCAATCAACTTGGGGTTGCGTTGGTAAGTGTAACGCTACACTATGGTCCTGTTACGTCGGAGTTCACTGGCGCAGCTCCCGCTGAGCCTGAAAGACACTAGGAGGATGACCTTGCGCAATCTCAGAAGTCGCATGCTCGCGGGCGCCGTCGCCGTCGCGATGCTGGGCGCTCTCGCTGCCTGCTCGTCGGAGAGCGGCTCCGATGAGACACCCACCTCTGCAAGTGGTGACGCGAGCGCTTCCACTGCGGCGCCGAGCGGGTCGAACGGGTCGGGAGTCGAACTGCACATGACCGTCTGGACATCTGATCCGGATTCGCTCGCCATGTTTGACTCCATCGGCAAAGCGTTCGTCGAGCAGCAGCCGGCGGTCTCAGCCGTCAAGTTCGACAGCCTGACGTTGGACCAGCTGGACACCGTCATCACCACGGGCATTCAGTCGGGCAATCCGCCCGATCTCTCGTGGCTGCCCGTCGAAAAGAGCCTCGAATACATCCACAACGACGCATTGGTGGATCTCGCGCCCGCGCTCAAAGAAACAAACGGGTACGACTTCGAGGACCTGGTTCCTCGTCTGCAAGAGCGTTGGACTGTGGGTGACGCGCTCTACGGAGTGCCGTTCTCGACCGGTGCACTCGTGATGGCGTTCAACAAGGACCTCTATGAGAAGGCTGGCATCAAGAGTCCCGATGACTTGATAGCCGAGGGCAACTGGACGTGGGATTCGTTCCGCGAAATCTCCAAACAGCTGCACGACAAACTCGGTGTGACCGGCTATGTTATGAACGACTTCGATTACAAGAACTGGACCCGGCTGCTGCCGATCCTGTTCGCGTACGGCGCATCGCCCTGGAATGACGACGCGACCCAGTGTTCCGCGGACAGCCCCGAATTCGCGAAAGCCATCCAGCTGTATCACGACATGGTCTACACCGATCAATCTGCGCCGCTGCCCGGCCAGAAGGTGGACTTCTGGGGCGGACAGGCTGGCGCCACGACTGCATTCCTGGGCAGCATGAACAACCTGAAGGATGCGACGTTCAAGTACGACATCGTCCCGACACCTGCGGGTCCCGCTGGTGACACGCAGGCGCTGGGCCAGGCGTCGATCGTGGTTCTCGCAGCTGGCAAAAACAAGGACCTGGCCACCGAGTTTCTAGCCTTCCTCACGAACAAGGCGAACGCGGAGACGATGGCGAAGTTTTACCCGCCGACGCGCGAGAGCCTGCTGAGCGCCAAGGTGCTTGTCGGCCGGTCAACAATCCTCACCGAGGATATGGTGCAGCCCATCGTGGACGCGACGAAGGAAACCGGGAAGATCTTCCCCGTGGCGGTGGACGACGCGAAGGTGGCCGACGCGCTCAATCGATCGCTCGACACGAACATCTGGAAGGACGGTGTCGACATTCCGGACGCACTCACCCAGGTCTGTGCCGACGTGCAGCCGCTCCTCAAGTGACAGATCTCGATGAACAGGACTGATCACGCCGCGGTGGCCGCACCCGCCAGGGTGCGGCCACCGCGGGTGCGCCCATCGTCGAAGAACCGGCCTCCCCGCGACGCGGGGCGTAACGTCTTCGGGTACTCGCTGCTCGCACCCGGGGTGCTCGGGTTCGTCGCAGTCGGCGGCACCGCACTGGTCTGGGTCTTCTGGCTCAGCTTGCATTCGGTGAATGCACTGTCCCAGAAGAAGACCTTCGTTGGGCTCGACAACTATGTGCGGATCTTCCACGACCCGGACATGAAGACTGTGTTTCCGAATACGGCATTCTTCGTCGTGCTGCTGAGCGTGCTCGGCACTGTGGCCGCGGTGGCGCTGGCCGTGCTGCTGAACCAGAAGCTGGCGGGGATCAATTTCTTTCGATCGGCGATCTTCGTACCGGCGCTCGTGACGATGGTTGCCTGGGCACTCGTCTGGCACTTCATCGTCCAACCCAAGGGCCTCCTGGATGGCATAACTGGCGCTTTCGGGCTCGACCCGATGCCGTGGCTGAGAGGTGGAACGCTCACCCTGGTCGTGTTCGCCGTGGTCCAGATGACCAAGAACGTGGGCGTGAACGTCATCATCATGCTCGCAGCTCTGCAATCGGTACCGGAGGACCTGCTCGAAGCGGCGCGTCTCGATGGCGCCGGCGCATGGGCTCGATTCAGGCACATCGTCGTACCGCAGATCTCCCCGGCGATCCTGATGGTCTTCATGCTCATGGTCACCGGCTCCTTCAAAGTGTTCGAGATCGTTCTCCTGATGACCGGCGGCGGGCCCGGCGTTCAGAGCTCGGTGCTTTCCTTCGCGATCTATCACGAGGCGTTCGAGCTGAACGACATCGGTTACGCCAGCTCCCTGGCCGTCATCCTCTTCCTGGCGGTGCTCGCCCTGACGGGGATCATCTGGCAACTTCGAAAGCGGTTTGTCTACTATGAATCGGACTGACAGCGGTCCAGGCCAGGCGGCCAGGACGGGCATTCGCTACCTGGTACTGGCCGCCGTGTCGCTGCTGCTCGTCGGTCCGGTCCTCTGGATGGTCAGCGCCTCGTTCAAGTCGCTCAACGAGATCCTCGTCTTTCCGCCCACGATCCTCCCGACCCAGTTCCGGTGGGACAACTATGCGCGGATATTCGAGCTGCAGCCCTTTGGGCGACAGTTCGGGAACTCGCTCTTAGTGATGGCTGCGGTCTGCATCCTCACCGTGGTCCTGTCCCTGCCCGCCGGATACGCGCTCGCACGGGTGCAGCCCGTCGCCTCGTCGATCATCTTCGTGGTTCTGCTCTCAGGGATCTTTCTGCCACCCGAGGCGACGATTATTCCGTTGTTCCTGCTCGCGTCGAAGCTCGGCTGGATCAACACACTGTGGCCGCTGATCATCTTCACGGCGGTGCTCACCACCACACCGATCGCGACCTTCATCATGCGTCAGGCGTTCCTGACCCTGCCGCCAGAGTTCGACGAAGCTGCGACCATCGATGGCGCCGGCCGCATGCGCACCATGTTGCAGATCTCGACGCCGTTGGTCAGGCCATCTCTGGCATCTGTCGTGGTCATTTCGTGTTGGTACAGCTGGAATCAGTTCCTGGAGCCGTTGGTGTATATCCGCGACGTCAACCTCCTGACCGTGCCGGTCGCGCTGACGCGATTCACAGACACCTATGGGCAGCCGCTGTGGAACGTTCAGATGGCGGCGACGACGGTATCGGTGCTCCCGGTGCTGCTGGTTTTCTTCTTCGCCCAGCGGCATGTGGTGGCGGGACTTGCTGCCGGCGGACTCAAGGCCTAGAGCGGCCGGACTGCGGCCGATCGTATCGGCATACTCCCGGGATGGACGGGCTGCGGGAAGAGTGGATCGGGGAGATCATGGACAGAGACATCGATGCCAAGGACACGCTGTCCGCCGTGGAACTGGACGTCGGCGACCGGCTCCGCTTCCGGTTGCGTGGTGGCGCGGTGCGCACGATCCACGTGCGCGCGGCGTCAGCCACTGTGGAGGCACGTGGCCCTGGGTGGAGCGGGTCTGACAACGGCGTAATGCGGTATCGCATCTCATGCGAACTGGACATCGATGGACACGCGATCCAGCTGGTCCGAACGATACCTTCCACACAGAACTTCGCCGCGCCCTACGAACTCTTCGGGCTGCGGCTCTGGCTGGACACCGCCGGCGACCTCGCCCAGTTCTTGACGGACACCCACGGTGGCGCCGACCCTGATGCGTCCTGCTTCCCGCGGCACGACCTGCGGCTCGCGGTCTGGGACGCCACCGGTCGGATATGCCCCGTCCTGCTGCACCCGTGGTGTCCGCTCCCGCCGGACGGCCTGCGTATCGGAGACTGTTATCGCGGCGAGGACACCTGGATGGGGCCGTTCTGCGGCACCGAAGCCCACAATGGGCTGGATATCAATCATCCCGCGGGAACCCTGCTGTGGACGCCGGTTTCGATCGACAAGCACGAGATGTTCGACAGCGTCGAGCGCGGCGACAACAACAATCGATGGCGCGGAGAACACTACTGGGACAACGGGGCGACGTGGGTGCTCCAGTCGCATCACTTGATCAGGCTCCTTGTACCGTCAAATCAGCCCATCGCGGCTGGAACGGCTTACGCAGAGTCCGGCGGCATGTACATCGATGCGGTCGAGCACAGCCATTTCGTGTTCCGTGTGATCGATGACGATACTGAGGTGCAACTGGACCCATGGCTACTGTTCTGGCAGATGTACGAAGACCGCAAGACGACGACGGGTGTGCATTCCGGACTCGCCGGGTGAATCGGCCGCTCTCCGCCCTGGTACACCCGCGCGGTGGGCGCCCTCGCGTCCCGTCCCGTCCCGGCGCGGAGCAGCCCCATGGGTGACGCACAGGTCGTGGTGATCGGCGACGCG
>CALCHX010000079.1 GCA_937906875.1 uncultured Gemmatimonadota bacterium
CTGAGTTGGCGTCGGACAAGAGTATACAATTAGGATCGCTAACTGAACAGTATTGAGGCTAGGCCCGCCTCCGCGCGGCGACCCATTGACAGCTTATGGGAAGGATGTGATCATTCTCCTATAAGCATTCAAGGGGGACGGATCGTGGCCGACAATCTCGATATCCTGCAGGGCACGCTCGACGTGATGGTGCTCAAGACCCTTAGCTGGGGACCGCGCCACGGCTACGCCATCGCGCGCTGGATCCGCGAGACCACCGACGACGTGCTGCAGATCGAGGAGGGAGCGCTCTATCCGGCGCTGCACCGGCTCGAGCGGCGCGGCTGGGTGGAGGCGGAGTGGGGGCTGAGCGAGAACAATCGCCGGGCCAGGTACTACCAGCTCACCACCGCGGGCCGCCGCCAGTTGCGCGCCGAAGCGGCTGACTGGGCACGCTATTCCACCGCCGTGAGCAGGGTGCTGGCGGTGGGCTGACGCTGCCCGCTGCTCGCTGCCCGTAACCCGCGCCCCGATGCCTCTCGTCCCTGGTCTGCGCCGCTTCTTCCGGCTGCCGAGCGCCGAGCGCGATGTGCGCGGCGCGGTGGACGAGGAGTTGGCGTTCCATCTCGACATGCTGGTCGAGGAACTGCTGGCCGGTGGCGCGACGCCCGATGAGGCGCGACGGGCGGCCATCAGGCGATTCGGCAACGTGGAGCGCGTTCGTGACCGCTGTCGCCAGCTTGCCTCCACCAACCAGGGAGCTCGTCGTCGCATGTCGCATCTCACCGATTTTCGCCACGACCTGGGCTACGCGGCTCGTTCACTGCGTCGGACGCCGGGCTTCACGGTGGTCGTCTTGCTCACCCTGGCCCTGGGCATCGGCGCCACGACGGCGATCTTCAGCGTCGTGCGCGGCGTGCTGCTGCGTCCGCTGCCGTATCCGGCGCCGGAGCAGTTGGTGCGGCTCTGGCCGTCCAATCCGGAAGCCGGGATGGAGCGCGGCGCGCTCTCCGTGCCGGAGTTGGTGGACTGGCAGGAGCAGGGCGGCGCTCTCGCGTCGGTGGCTGGCTACAGCACCATCGGCGCCGGCCTCGTGATCGGTGACGACGACGGCGAGCCGGAGTACGCACGCCACGTCTACGTCTCGCGCGACTTCTTCAACACGTTGGGCACGCCGGCCCGCCTCGGTCGCACGTTCACCGCACAGGAGCACGAGGACGGCCGGAATCGCGTGGTCGTTGTCAGCGATGCCTTCTGGCGCCGCCGGCTCGGCGCCGACCCTGCAGCGGTTGGACGTCCGTTGCGCGTGGGCGGTGAACCGTTCACGGTGATCGGGGTCATGCCGCCGGAGTTCAGCTTTCCCGCGCCCGAATCGGAGCTCTGGGTGCCGACGAGCGTGCTGCCCGAGAGCGGCGTGCCGCGTATCCGGTTCGCCCGCTGGTTGAGCGTGATCGGCAGACTGCGGCCGGGCGCGACGGCGGAGATGGCTCAGGCTGAGCTGACGACTCTGCAGCAGCGTCTGGCGGCGGAATTCGCCGACAGCAACAGCGGCTGGACGTCGGCTCGGGTGCAATCGCTGCGCGACAGCCTGGTGGGCCGCGTGGAGAGGGGGCTGCTGGTGCTCCTGGGCGCGGTGGCGCTGGTGCTGGCCATCGCCTGCGCGAACGTGGTCAACCTGGGGCTGGTGCGCGCTGGCGCCCGGTCGCGTGAACTGGCGGTGCGCGCGGCAATCGGCGCCGGCCGGACGCGACTGGTGCAACTGCTGCTCGCCGAGAGTCTCCTCTTGGCCGTGGTCGGCGGCGGGATCGGGGCGCTCGTGGCCTGGTGGGGTATTCGCGGCCTGGGCGCGCTGAGCGGCGGTTTTCTGCCACGCGCCGGCGAGATCCGGGGGGACCTCGCCGTGCTCGGCGTGACGCTACTGGTAACTCTCGTGGTGGGGCTGGCAGTGGGGCTGTTGCCGGCGCTACGCGCGTCTCGCGCGCACGTGCCCGACACCCTGCGCGAACGGGCGAGCAGCGGCGGGCAGGCAACGCATCGCATGCGCGCACTGCTCGTGGCGGCGGAGGTCGCGCTGGCAGTGGTGCTGGTGAGTGGGGCCGGGCTCATGCTGCGCAGCTTCGAGCAACTCACTCGGCAGGATCCGGGTTTCGAGGCAGATCATGCGTTGCTGGCCAGGTTCAGTATCTACCGGGCGCCGGGCGATACCACGCGCCGCTACCTGCAGCGGAAGGACGAGATGGTGGAGCGCGTGCGGGCCATACCGGGCGTGGTAGCCGCTGGCGCGACCACCTTCGCGCCGTTCACCGATGGTACCGGCGAGCCGGCGCCGTTCGCCGTACCCGGGCAGCCGGATGCCGCGGCGGGCGAGGAGCCGCGAGTGTTGATACAGCCGGCGACGCCCGGTTACCTGAAGGCCATGGGCATCCCCCTGCTCGCCGGCAACGACGTCCCGGCGACGGTGGCCGACAGCGGCGGGGTCACCCAGGCAGTCATAAGCGCCCGCATGGCACAGCGCTTCTGGCCTGGTCGCAGCCCCGTCGGAGAGACCTTCTTCTTCGTGGGAGCGACGACGCGGGAACCGGTGCGGGTGGTCGGTGTGGCCGGTGACGTGCGCACGGCGCGCCTGGATTCGGTGGCCGACTACATGGCCTACCTGCCCCAACTGGCCATGCCGAGGGTGCACATGTCACTCGTCATCCGCACGGCCGGCGACCCGGCGGCGCTCATTCCCGCCGTGCGCCGCGCCATCCGCGAGGTCGAGCCCAACCAGGCGATCCTCGCCCTCGCGCCAATGCGCGACAGGCTCGGCGACTCGACCGCTACACCACGCTTCTTCACCCTCCTCGTGACGCTCTTCGGCGCGCTCGCCCTGGTCCTGGCGACGGTTGGGCTGTACGGAGTGGTGTCTTACGTGGTCCGGCAGCGGGAGCACGAGATCGGCGTGCGGGTGGCGCTGGGCGCCACACCGGCCGGAGTGGTGCGGCTGATGCTCGGGCAGGCGATGGTGCCAGTGGTCGTCGGGCTGGCCGTGGGCCTGATCGGGGCGATGGCGAGCACCCGGCTGCTCGCATCGCTGCTCTACCAGGTGAGCCCGACCGACCCGGCGACGCTGAGCGCCGTCATCGTTCTCCTGATCGCCGCAGCCGCGGTGGCCGCCTACCTGCCCGCCCGGCGCGCTGCGGCGGTGGACCCGACGGTAGCGCTGCGGGCGGAGTAGCGGCCGCCGCGGCCGGCGGCGATCTCGCTCAGCGGCCTCTCTCGGGCTCGCTGGCGACTACTGAGGCGCCTATGTTGCCCAGTGCGCAGTTCCTGTCGACGATCTCCAGTACCGTTGGCCAGAGGGCAGGCAGGGCGTCGTGGATGGGCTCCATCCGGGTCAGCACCTGCCCACGATTCACCCGATTCGTGCGCCAGCTCTCACCGCCCGACCTGTCGTTGTTGAGCAATGGCTGGAGACTGTCCAGCGCCGCTGCGAAGCGGGCGTCTGGCGTGGCGCGCCCCTCGAACTCCTCCCACAGCGCCCGCAGCTCCGCTCCCTGGTCCTCGGGTAACAGGGCGAAGAGTCTGTCGGCAGCCGCCTGCTCACGCGCCTCCCGCCCGCTGTTTGCCGCGACGTCGTAGGCGTAGCTGTCGCCGGCGTCTATCTCGACGATGTCGTGCACCAGCACCATCCGCGTCACCCTGCCAATGTCCACGCCGGTGCCTGCATGCTCGGCGAGCAGCACGGCCATAGCCGCCAGGTGCCAGGAGTGTTCGGCACTGTTCTCCAGGCGTGAACAGTCGCAGAGCGAGGTGCGGCGGAGGACGCCCTTCAGGCGGTCGATCTCGACGATGAAGGCGAGTTGCTGGGTTATGCGGTCCATGGGCTGTGGCTCGGAGGACGGTAGGGTCGGATGCCCTGAAGCTATCCCGCTCGGTGGGTCGCGCGAGCTGCCGGTACCCGCAATTCGCTCAGCTCGTTTCGCGGCAGTAATTCTCCACCAGCGGCCCTGGAGGGTGCGTACGGCGCCCTGCGACGGGAGGGGCCTGCGGATGACAACCCGGCATCCCGGGGGACAGCATGCCCTGGCGCCAGGCAGCGAGTCTACCACATGATGCCAGGATCACGATTCCACCGTAGATTCCAGAAGAATGACCAACACCATCTTCCGCCGGCCATGCCACATCACGGCGCTCCGCTGGAGCACGATCGCCATCGTCTTCGCCATGGTCGGTTGCGCCACTGGCGGCGGCCGGACAGCGGCGCCCGTCCGCGGTCACCTGCTCGTCCTGAACAAGGGTGCAGCCAGCGCCTCGCTGATCGATCCCACGAACGGCGAGATGCTGGCGACCATGCCGACCGGTCCCGGTCCGCACGAGGTCGCCCTCTCACCCGACGGACGGACGGCAGTGGTGACCAACTATGGTGTGCCTGGCGAGGCTGGTTCCACGCTCACCGTGCTCGACCTGCCGACGCGCAAGGCCACGGCCACGATTGACCTCGCGCCGCACCGGCGCCCGCACGGCGTGGCCTGGCTGCCCGACGGCAGGCGTGTAGCGGTCACCCTGGAGACTGACAGCCTGGTCGCGCTGGTGGACATACCGTCGCGCCGGATCGAGGCCACGATCAGCACCGGCCAGGCGCTGTCGCACATGATCCGTGTCTCGGGCGACGGTTCCTATGCCTACGTGGCGAACATAGGCTCGGGGAGTGTGACGATGATCGACCTCGGCGGTCGCTACGTTCTGCGCACCGTGCCCACTGGCGCGGGTGCGGAAGGCATCGCGCTCACCCCCGACGGCTCCGAATTGTGGGTGACCAACCGCGCCGCCAACACGGTGAGCGTGCTCGATGCCCAGACGCTGGCACCGCTGGACACCCTGTCGTCGGCGGACTTCCCCATCCGCATTGCGTTCACACCGGACGGGTCGACGGCGCTGGTGACCAATGCCCGCTCCGGTGACCTGCGTTTCTTCGACGGCTTCAGCGGCGACTCGATGGGCGTGGTCACGATGCGCGCCGATAGCTCGCTCACCCGCGGCACGATGCTCGGCATGGAGTTCGGCGCCGGCACCGGTGTGCCGATCGGCGTCATCGTCTCGCCGGACGGCCGACTGGCCTATGTATCCAACGCCAATGTGGACGCGGTGACTGTAGTGGACGTGCGAGCGAGGCGTGTTGTCGCGCTCCTGCCTACCGGACGGGAACCGGATGGGGTGGTATTCGTGCCGATGACGCCGGTGCCGTGAGCGTCAGCGCGCGAGGTCGGCAGTAGCGGTGGCGACAGCTCGCTCGATCACCGATCGAAGCGTCGCCCCGTCTCGCCCATCCTGCGCGCCCGCTGAACCAGGCGGCCGTCGAACTGCGTCTGGACAAAGGTGGGAAGCTGACGGAACTGCTCCTCGCTAAGGATCGCCCGCGCTTCGCGCGTGGTGGCGAGCAACTGTTTCGTGGCACGATCCCGAGCATCCTCCACCCGACTGGCAGCCTCGTCCAGATCGTACTCCTTGCCCAACCCGCCCAGGTAGTCGGCGAGCGGCGTGTAGATGGAGTCCACGGCGGCGGCGTGGCGCCTGGCCAACTCCAGCAGGCTGTCGCGCTGGCCGGAGGTGAGGCCAAGCGAGTCGGCGGCCGACATCAGAGCCGGCAGCGGGCCAGCGACGCTCCGGATGTAGCGCGTACGTAGCTGCGCGGCGGTCATGCGCTCGCCGTCGCGGCTGCGGCCACGGCTCAGCTCGTTGGCCAGTTGCTGGCGCTCCGGCGTCGGACCGAAGCCCACGTTGAACTCGACCGAGATCCGGAAGGGAGAGCGCCCCACGTTGGTGGAGGGACGAGTGTCCCCAAAGCGAGGGTTCACCTCGTACAGGAAGCGCTGCGTCGCCGGGTCGAAGCCGCGAGCGTACAGCAACGTCGCATCACCCCTGTTCTCCTGACCCCAGCCCCGAATGCCGCTCGAGCCATGCAGAAGCTCGTCGAACGCTGGTAGCGGATTGCTCAGGCTGAAGCGAACCGATGTGCGCTGCGGCAGGCCGAAGCTGCCCGGCTGGACCCCCACATTGAGGTTGAATCGCGTGGTCCACGGCCCGGTGCAACTGTTACGGCCGGCAATCTGACCCAACTGACGTTCCAGGCAGGCGCGCACCTCGCCGGACGACTCGCTCAGGAGGGTGCTCATGGCCACCGCTACTGCGGGATCGCTGGCAGTGGCTGGGTCGAAGATGAAGGCGCGGTCGTTGTTGCGCCCGTCGCCGTTCACATCGCCGCTCACCCGCGGCGTATACCGGCTGCCGGAACTCACCCGGGCATAGCCCTGAACGTCTATCGTATTCCGGAAGGTGTAGGACGCGCTCAGGTTGAACTGATGACGGGAGCCGGAACCCTGCCCCCACTCAGGCAGCACGGGATCGCCAGCGGTCGTGCCGTCGAAGCCACGCTCCTGCGACTCGCTCCACGATGCCGTGTAACCGGCATTCCAGTTGAAGCTGGAACTGCGGGTGAGTGGCGAGAGCGTGAGCGACAAGCGCGTACTGTGCGAACGCAGATCGGAGCGCTGCAGCATGACGCGGTTGAACTCGGAGTAGCTGCGCGAGTCGCTGGCCGCCACCGCACCGGTGCCGGGAACGATGCTGGTGCTCTCGACGAACACGGGACGGTTGCCTTCATCTGCCAATGCGAATTGCTGCACACCACGGAAGTTGTGATCCAGCTCGCTGCTCTGACCGAGGTTGAGCGACTGCACGATCTCGCTCCGCAGACGGAATCGCTGCGAGAGCCGGCCGGTCCAGCCGAAGTTGGCCCTCCAGCTTCGCTGCGCCGTGAATCCAGGATCGAACAACGTCACGCTCGGCGACCGCTCCGAGAACACGGTGCCCGCGGTGCCGTCGGCGCAGCTACCGGGCAGGTTGGACGGATCGGAGAGATACAACTCCCAGTCCACTCCGGGCACCGCCGGCCCTACGCAGTTGATGCTGCGCGCGCCATCCGGTAGTCCTGTGTTGTCGATCGCCTGCGCGAGGAGCGTGGATCGGAGATCGTTCCGGAACTGGCCGATGCCGCCGGAGAAGGTCCCGCGCGGCCCCTCATTGAATGGGCCGGCCAGCCTGGTTGCGCGGCCGTAACTCCAGCTGAAGCCTACGCGCGGACTCACGCTGATCGTGTTGGGCGCCTCGTCGGTTCGCAACCCGAAGAGTTCCTGGACTACCGGATTGTACGAAGGAATTGCGCCGTACCGATTGGCGTCGAGCCTTATGCCATACTGCACCTGCAGCGATTGACGCCGGCCGAATGGACGCCAGGCGTCGCCGAGGGAGAGCGAGCCGTCGATCGCGTCGCCCTCGCGCAGCTGGTCGCTGAGGCGACGGGAGTACGACGTGGGCAGCCCCGCCTCGAGGTCGGCCAGGGAGTTGTACGAGAACGACCCGAGCTGATTGGATGACTGGTCCTGCCGGTAGCGCGACAACTGCACTTCGGCTGCGAACTTGAACCGATGGCGGTTGTCGTCGGTGAACCAGGATGTCTCGTTGGTGAGCTGATAGGATTCGTTACGCGAGGTGGTGCCCAGAGAACCACTGCCGCCGAATGAGAGTGTGCTGACCCCGGTGGTCCCGTCGGGAAGGGCGGAACTGACCAGCACGCGCCCGCCCGGTAGCGCCAGGTAGGGCGAACCGTCGGCGCCCGAGAAGTTTGCTCCGAGGCGGGTCTGGTTGAGGAAGCCGGAAGAGAAGTATGTGGAGAAGCTCCCCCTCAGCGCCCCGTTCCAGTTGCTGCGTTCACTCCCACGTGCGGGGAGGGTGCTGGGTCCGATGCTCACCCCACCCGACCTGCGCCACGAACCGCTGGCGGTGAAGTTCAGATTTCGCTGACCGGACGGCGACAGGTCCAGCCTTGCCAGCAGGGAGCCGTTGTCGTCGAGCTGCGATTTGGGCACGTCGCCTATCGTTGCTGGCACACCAAGGCCGGCCAGAACGCCCAGCAATCGGTCCATGGAGTCCGGGGCGACACCCAGGCGCTGGAGTGTCACCGGATCGGCTGCGAGCAACGACTGCAGGCCGCTGGAGCGCCGGCCAAGCTGCACCGAAGCGTTGTAGAACGCCTTATCCTGCACGAGCGGGCCGGAGAAGGAGCCGCTGAGCTGGACGTTCCGGTATTCCTGGCCGAATCGCGCCGCTGCCGGATCGGTCCACTGCAGGCCAGGGTCGTCCAGCGACAGCTCGAACGAGCGGCGGATGAAGTTGGACGCGGGCATCGACGAGACGGAGAGTTCGGCGCCGCTGAAACCGCCCCTTGCCACGTCGTAGCTGGATGTGGTGAGGGTGGTTACCGCGGCCGCGCCACGCGGGATGTCGCTGGCGTCGAACTCCATGCCGTTCAGGGTGACGCGGTTCTGGTCGGCGCCAAGGCCGAGCACCGAGAAACCGGCCGGCGCTCCGTCCACCCCCGGAATCAGCGTGACTCCGGGCAGCGTCGCGGCCAGTGCACTCAGCTCGCCCGCCTCGGCGGCCGACAGCGCCGCCGCACCCGCGCTTCCCACAGCTTGCTCTGACCCCCCGACATTGGTTTGCGCGCCAAGGCCGGCCGGGGGTCTGGTAGTACCCTGGATGGTGACCCCAGCCAGAACCTGCGGCGCCGCCTCCATCCGTGCATTCACCAGCAGGAACGCCTCGTCAGCAGCCCGCTGAACGCGCGTCTCGAAGGGGTGCATACCGAGCGAGACTACCTGTACCAGGTAGTCCCCGCCGCCACTCGCGAAAAGAATCGTGAAACGCCCGTCGTCCCCGGTTCGTGCAGTGCGCGCTGTCTGCGAGAGCATGGAAGTGACGGTGACCTGGGCATTCCGCACCGGTTGACTGTCGGGCCCGATGACCATGCCGCGCACTATATCCATGTCGCCCTGCGCCGCGACCGAGGCGGGTAGCGCGAACAGCGCGAGGACGGCAGCCAGGCAGGTGATGAGGAGCGCGCGGGAGCGATGAAATCCGGGGCGAGTCAGTGGGGGCAGGGTCACGGCAACGGTCCCGGCTGGTCACGGGTGTGAGGTGGCACAGGGAAGAGCTGGAAGAACGTGGCCGGCTCGAGGGCTGCCCGTTCATCCGTGAATGGACGCACGAACCTCCCCGATCGTTAAGCTCGGAGTATCCCGGGGAGTTCCTGTCGATATCTTGCTTCCATGGATTTCTCCGCCATCGCCGAGCAGCTCTCCAGCAGTCCGGTCACGGCACTGCCGGCACTCTTTCTTGCCGGCGTGCTCACCAGCCTCACGCCCTGCATCTACCCCATGATCCCGATCACCGCGGCGATCGTGGGCGGCCAGACGGTCGGCGAGAAGACACGGCCGCGCTGGCGGCCGGCGCTGCTCACCCTCGCGTACGTGATGGGGCTGGCGATGGTCTACTCCGCCCTCGGAGTATTCGCCGGGATCTCGGGCACCATGTTCGGCACGGTCAGCACCAATCCATGGCTCTACTTTGCCATGGCCAACCTGCTGATAATCGCCGCGCTGGCCATGCTCGACGTGCTCCCGGTGCGGCTGCCAGCGTCGCTGGTGCAGCGTGCCTCGACGGCGGGCACGGGGGGACGGGTGGGGGGCGCGTTCGTGATGGGCGCCATGTCCGGACTGGTCGCCGCTCCGTGCTCGGCGCCGGTGATGGCCGCCGTTCTCACCTGGGTCGCACGGACCCAGAGCGCCTTCCTGGGCTTTGCCTACCTGTTCGTCTTCTCGCTCGGCATGTGCGCGCTGCTCGTGGCCGTAGGGCTCTCGGCGGGCGCGCTGAGCCGGCTGCCCCGGGCGGGCGCCTGGATGGTCTGGGTGAAGCGCGTCTTCGCCCTCCTCATGCTTGGCGTCGCCGAGTGGTACCTGATCGAGATGGGGAAGCTTCTGTTCTGAGTGGTGTACATCAGTCGCCAACCATAATCGTCTCTGTCATCCCGGATTCTCTCGCATGAAGCTGACATCGCTCGCCCTCGCGGTACCCATCGCCATCGTTGCCGCGGTCACGGCCGCGGCGCCCGCCCACGCCCAGGAGCTGGGAATCGACGTCGGCAGGCAGGCACCGGCGGCAGCGGTGCAGACACTGGACGGCAAGCCGGCCAACCTGACTCAGTGGATCGGCAAGACTCCAGTGGTCATGGAGTTCTGGGCCACCTGGTGCCCGAACTGCAAGGAACTCGAGCCAACCATGGTAGCCGCCGCACGAGAGTACGGTGACCGGGTGAAGTTCATCGCCGTCGCCGTATCGGTGAACCAGTCGCCGGAGCGGGTGCGCCGTTACCAGGACAGATACAAGCTGCCCATGACCTTCGTCTACGACCACGAAGGGAACGCGACTGATGCCTACGACGTGCCGGCCACGTCCTACGTGGTGGTACTGGACGGCACCGGCAAGGTCGTCTACACAGGGCTGGGCGGAAAGCAGGACCTGAACGCGGCGATAGCGAAGGCTGCGCCGCGCTAGGCGCCAGACTGTCTGCGGACTGCCGCTGGTAGCACGCGGGGTGGCCCGCGTCAGTCGGCGCTGGCCTCGTTTCGCCGGGTCAGCGTCCGTCCATGACGGCGCGGTTGTACCACCAGAGGCTGCGGTTCATTTCCCGGCGCGCCTTGTACAGAAAGCTGTTGCCCACCACCCAGATGGCGAGCCCGCCCACGTTCACGGCGATCGCCTCATTGCGAACATCGCGGTTCTGCTGGTTGAGGACGATCGTGGCGGCGATGGCCGTGATGCTTCCCACCGTGGTGAGCGTCGCGCCCACTCTCTGGTGACGTTGATAGCTGCGCGCATGCGCCACCGCCGAATCGGAGATCTGGACGAGGCCGGCGAAACTGGGGCCGCCGAAGCCGAGCCGGGCGACGACCGTCCCTTCTGGCCCGCGAAGCAACTTGCGCGACAGCCAGCCGTCCTCCACTCGCAGCACGCAGCTGTCGTACTCGCAGGGAAGACCGGCCGGAGTGAGGACGCGCACGGGCTCCTGTGCGCTGGCGGCGCCAGGTAGCGCGAGGACGATGCTGGCAACGATCACGGCCACCAGCGACGGCAGACGAGGGCAGCGACGATCAGCGGTCACGCGAGTGGGGGTCACGCGGGAATATCCTGATGGGAGTGTGAGGCGGCGAGGACACGGCCCTCCGCTGCCAATCCGTCGAGTAGCGACTGCAGGTGCTCATTCGACGTACGGGGGTTCATGATGGTCACGCGCAGCACCTGCCGTCCTTCCAGCACAGTCGTCGTGATCCAGCCGGCACCGGACCGGTTGTAGCGCTCGCGAAGTCGCTTCATCAACTCATCCTGTCGGGCGCTGTCCAGCTCCGGCGTCGGAAGGTAGCGGAAGCAGAGGATGTTGCAGTCGGGCGCGTGCATCGCCTCGAAATCGGGGCGTGCGTTGATGGCCTCGTAGAGGGCGAGCGTGGTGTCGCAGAGCCGGTCGAAGAGCAGCCCGAGTCCGTCGGCGCCGTAGCGCTGAAGGGCCACCCAGAGCTTGAGGACATCGGCGCGACGTGAGCACTGGAAGGTGCGCGGGCCCATGTCCCAGCTCCGCTCGCCGCTCGTCGCGTGGAACAGATACGGCGCCTGCTGGGCGAATGCGGTTCCGAGTACCCTCTCGTCACGAACCAGCACCATCCCCGCGGCCAGGGGGAGGAGGAGCATCTTGTGGGGATCCCAGGCCAGCGAGCGCGCCCGGTCGAGCCCGCGCACCAATCCCTGGCGCGTTGGCGAGAGGAGCGCCGAGGCGCCGTGGGCGCCGTCCACATGCAGCCAGATATCGCGTGCATCGCAGAGGTCCGCGATCGTCGGGAGGTCGTCGAAGCTGCCGGTGGCGGTGGAGCCCGCGGTGGCCACGACAGCCATGACGCGTCGACCGGAGCCCTCCAACTCCTCCAGCGCGCGGGCGAGCGCGGACACGTCCATACGCTTGTCGAGCGATGGCACCTGGATGACGCTGCGCAGGCCGAGCCCCATGGCACCGGCGGCACGGGCGACGGCATAGTGGGTGTGCTCACCGCACACTATAACCGGCGGCTCTGCGCCGACGCCGTTGGTCCAGACGTCGGGGATCGCGGCGCTGCGAGCGGCCAGGAGGGCGGTGAAGGTGGCCTCCGTGCCGCCGGAGGTGATGGTGCCGCCGGCGACCGGGCCCAGACCAGCGAGATCGGCAAACCAGCGCACGACCTGCGTCTCCAGCACGGTCAACGTGGGCGACATCTCCCAGACTGCCACCGAGTTGTTGAGCGCCGATGTCACGACCTCGCTCCACACCGCCGCGGGCAGCGGCGCCGAAACCTGGTGTCCCACATACATCGGATGGTAGAGCCGGTTGGAGTCGGCCACGATCTCCTTCCGCACCCGTTCAGCCACCTCGCCGAGCGGGTGTCCCGTGCGCGGCATCGGTTCGTCGAACCGGGCGACGATATCGGCGGCGCTGAGCGGTGTGGAGACCGGTCCTTCACCGGTTCGGGTTTCACGCAGGTAATCGGCGGCAATGGCGGCGAACGTCGCCGCCGCCTCGGGAGACATGTCGTCCTCGAGCTCGTCGAGGAGTGCGCTCAATCGTGGGTCTGGCATGGACGAATTATAGCATCCACCCGGAAGCGTTGACCGCCTGTGAGCGTGCCTCTACTTAATGAGCGCTACGCGACCGCCCAGCATCACCATCCCGACCTCGCGCAGCGCGCGGATGTCAGCGGTGGGATCGCCGCGCACGGAGAGCATGTCGGCCAGGAAGCCAGGCTTGAGTTGGCCCAGCCTGTCACCCACGTGCAGCATGCGCGCGTTGGTGGTCGTCGCCGCACGCAACGCCTGGAGAGGCGTCAGCCCGTAGTCCACCAACAGCTCGAGTTCGAGGGCGTTCTCACCATGTGTGAAGACGCCCACGTCGCCGCCGGCGCAGATCGTCACGCCGGCGTCGATGGCGGCGCGCAGGCTGCGGCGCTTGATGGCGATGCGCGCCGGCTCGGGGTCCACACCGGGCCGCCAACCGCCATAGGTGGCGATGGAATAGCCGGCGGCGACGGTAGGACATAGGATCACGCCGCGGTCGGCCATCAGTTTCAGCGCCTCGGCGGTGGCGCCGTCGCCGTGCTCGATCGTCTCCACACCGGCCATCACCGCGCGCCGGACACCCTCGGCGGTGGCGGCGTGGGCGGCCACGGGTCGCCCACTGCTGGCGGCAGTCCGGACTATCAGTTCCAGCTCCTGCTCCGAGAAGGTGGGTCGGGCCTCGCCGTCGGGTCCCCATCGATAGTCGGCGTAGACCTTCACCCAGTCGGCGCCGGCGCCGATCTGCCGCCGTACCGCGCGTACCAGGTCGTCCACCCCATCGGCCTCCTCGGCGCCCTTGGGTACGTTCCATTCGCTGGCGAAACCCTTGGGGCCGTAGCTGCCGGTGGCCACCAGCGCCCGGTCGGCCACCCAGAGCCGTGGGCCGGGAATGATCCCCTGCTCCACCGCCTGCTTGAGACCCACGTCGGCATCGCCCGCGCCCTCGGTGCCCAGGTCGCGGGCACTCGTGAAACCGGCCTCCAGCGTGCGGCGAAGGTGAACCACAGCGCGCGCAGTGCGCAGGGCCAGCGATTCCTTGAGCACCTGATCGTTCCACGACGTCTCGTCGTAGGGGTGCAGGAGCATGTGCGAATGTCCTTCGATCAACCCGGGCAGCAACGTCTGACCGGCCAACCGCACCGTGTCGGTACCGGCGGCCACCGGGAAGCTCCCCGCCGGCCCGATGGCCGCGATGCTATCTCCCTCCACGAGCACCATCCAGCGGTCGTGCGGACGATCTGACACGCCGTCCCAGACGCGGTCCGGGATGAGGAGAGTGCGAGCCGGCTGCTGCTGGCGCTGCGCCGATGCCGGCGCGGCCACGGCTGCCGCGAGCACGAGGCCGGAGATGAGCTGACGTGCGATGGTGGCCATTGGGAGTCCGGTGTCAGGGCTGGTCAGTCTACGGACATTCAGAATACGACACGCGGACGGATAGCGCACTCCGCCACCCGCCCGCGCTCTTCGTGAACATCCTGAGTGGTTATCGTCCTGCCGGCACCACCCCGACCTCGATCCGGGATGCCTGCCGCGGAACGTGATAGACGCGCATCGTGGCTGCCTTGAAGTCTTCCGGCTTCGCCTCGAAGATGTTCGGCACGAAGGTCTGCGGATTCCGGTCCACGTAGGGGAACCAGCTGCTCTGCACCTGAACCATGATCCTGTGTCCACGCTTGAAGGTATGGTTCACGTCGGACATGGTGAAGCTGAGCGAGTCGGGCCGGTCTGGCGTGAATGCGACCGGCGACTCGAAGCTGCGACGGAAGCGGCCGCGGAAAGGATCGCCGCGGACCAACTGCTGGTAGCCACCCACGATGAACCCCGACGAGTCGCCCTCCCAGTTGGGAGCGTCATCTGGAAAGACGTCGATCAGCTTGACGACGAAGTCGGCGTCAGTGCCACTGGTGGCCACGTGCAGCACCGGGTTGAGCGGTCCGGAGATCGTCACGTCCTCGGTGAGCGGCTCGGTGGAATAGACCAGTACGTCAGGGCGGCGCGAGGCGAAACGCTGGTCGGCGGTGATGAAGTCACGCGGCGCACCCTGGCTCTCGATGCGGTCCACCACCGGCACCGGCTTTGCCGGATCGCTGATGTAGGAGTCGAAAGCGTTCGCTGCAGTCGCTGCCGGGGGCGGTGTGAAGGCCAGCTTGCCACCCGGATGGAGGTAGAGTGCCTTCCGCTCCACATCCTTGCGCGGCCATGAGTCCAGCCTGTCCCACCGATCGGCGCCGGTACGGAAGACCAGGGCCCTGGGTAGCTGTGGAGCAGCGGTGCCGTACAGATGGTGCATGAAGAACGGGAACTCCACCGAGTCACGATAGAAGGGTCCGGTCTTCGTCTGCCATTGCAGGTTTCCCAGTACGGTGCCGTCGCCACGGTTCCAGCCGCCGTGTGACCACGGGCCCATGATGAGTCGGCTGTCGTTGTTGGGACTCAACTCGTTGAGGGCACCGAAGGTGCCGAACGGACCCATGAGGTCCTCGGTGTCATAGAAACCACCCACCACCAGCATGGCCGGCGTAACATCCTTCAGGTGCGGGCGGATGTCGCGAGCCTGCCAGAACTCGTCATAGTTGGGGTGAGCCATCACCAACTCCCAGTGTGGCGCCGTGCCGGGCGCCATGAACCGCCGCGCCGCTGCTGCCACCGGGCCCTGCTCCAGGTAGAACTTGTACGCGTCGCGCATGCCCATGTTGAACTCGTACCGCGCATCAGGACCCGGCTCGGTGCGCGGTCCGCGGCCAAAGCGCTGATAGAAGCCGAAGTTCTGGGCGAGCATGAAGGCGCCGTTGTGGAACACGTCGTCGCCCATGTAGATGTCCGTCATGGGCGCCTGCGGTGAACAGGCCTTCAACGCCGGGTGCGCATCGATGCAGCTCGCGGTGGTGTAGAAGCCGGGGTACGATCCGCCGACGATCCCGACATTGCCATTGTTGCGAGGCACATTCGCTATCAGCCAGGCCACGGTGTCGTACGAGTCGGTACTCTCGTCCACATCCGACCTGCCCTTCTTCACGGCGATGTGCGGCGTCATCTCGGTGAAGTCGCCCTCGGAGTAGTTGCGACCGCGAGCGTCCTGATAGACGAAGATGAAGCCCTGCTCCTGGTACTGCGGGTTGGGGCCCAGTGACGCGCGGAACTGGTCGGCGCCATATGGCGCGACACCGTACGGCGTGCGCGTCATCAGCATCGCGTAGCTGCGCGAGCTATCGCGCGGGATGTAGATGCTGGTGAACAGATGCGCGCCATCGCGCATCGGAATTCGCACCTCTCGCTTCTCGTAGGCCGCCTGCACCGCCGCGGCACCAGCTCCTGCAGCGGCGCCCGGCTGGGCAGCCGCCGGGGAAGGCGCGAGAACCGGCGCGGCGAGCGCCACGGCGAGTAGAACGAGCATTGTCGCGCGCGACGATACAGGTCGCCCGGTGCGGAAGTGCTTGCGCATCTGTCCCCTGGAAATTGTTGGATTCCCTGACCCGTGGATCAGAACCTGGCCTGGAATCGGGCCAGATAGACCTGCCGCAGGTTGGTCGCCGTAGCCGGCTGCCCAGCCCGTGGCATCATCTCCTCATAGGTGAGCGCCACCGAGACGTCAGATGAGACATCATAGGTGAGGCCAGCCATCAGGAAGGTTACGTGTCCGGCCGCGGAGGTGTTGGGGTCCTCCCGATCGTAACGGAGCACCACCGAGAACGGCGACTGGCCTGCCGAGTCGGCGAAGGCCAGCGGGCGCACGATGGCGAAGGTGCCCAGGAGGGAGCCGGTACGCATTGCGGTGCTGGCCGGCCACTCGTCGGTATTCTGGCCGACGTCCATCTCGCTCCGTCGGCGGGCGACACTCACACCCAGACGAAGCCGCGGATCGTCCCAGGCTGCAAACAATCCGTAGCGATCGCGCTGACGACCAGCGCGCAGTGGACCCAGGTAACCTTCCGTGCCGGCGTGGCTGCTGTTGGGGCCGAATACGCTGGCGGTGTCGCCCTTGTAGTACCAGGGAACGACGACCAGCGGGCTCAGTGCGCTGCCGCCAGGAGATGCGGCGAATGGTGTCAGGGTGACTCGCGCTGCAAAGTCCTTGAACCGGTCATCGGCGCTTCCCACTCCCTGATACCCGCGCCCATCCACCACCTCGGCGTACACATCTCCGAACCCGCCTGGCAGGGTGGCTCCGACCGATACACCCAGGTCGGCCGACGGGAAGTGACGGGCGAGAGGCGATGTGCCGACGTAGCGCGGCCAGTACGTCTCCTCCTGGTCTATCATGATGTTCTGCAGCAATCCGACGCGGACGAATGCGCTCGTTGCCGCCCGATCCACTACGCGGTAGTCCAGGTAGGCGTACTTCGCGCGCAACTGGTAACCGCTGCCGCCACCGTGGATCTCCGCCGTCGCCCTGACGGCAGCGCGCGACGACAGCTTCGAGCGAACGGTGAGGTAGAGCCGCTCGAGGACGAACTGATTCTGGTTCTCACCGGCTCGGCGCTGCACGTCGGCGGCGGAGTCTGCTCCCGGCTCGACATGATACTGGAAGTTGCCGAGCATGAGACCGGAGACGGTCACCGCCGGAGCGGCCAGGGAAGGCGGCGCCGCAGGAGCGTCCTGCGCGGAGACGGCTACGGTTGTGAGGCTCAGCATCGCGACAGCGACGGCCATCCCTCGCCACATGTCAGCGACTTCCCTCCAGCATGATCTCCAGGATCCTGCGCGGCGGTTGAGGGTCGTTCGTCATCGACAGCTCGAGCCGATCGATGACAGCCCTTGCCGTGATCCGCTCCGCCAGCAGGGCGCGCTGACGGTCCCTGTCCAGGGTCGGGAAGTAGCTGATCGTCGCGTGCGGCGTGAAGGCGAATCGCACCGGACCGAAGATCAGTCCACTGGCTCGAATGCGGTCGAACAGCTCGCGGATGGGGCCGTTCGGGTCCAGGTGGACGCTGATGATGTTCGTCTGCATGAAGCGCGTCGGTGGCCCGAAGATGAGCTCCAGCGGCGGGGTCAGACGGGCCACCGGTTCCAGTGCGCGCCTCAATTCCTGCTCGTCGGTGCCGGCAGCTACCGGACCCACACCGGAGGAGCCGGCGAGGGTGATGTGGGGGGCGCTCATGCTGGCGAACTTGGGGTCGTAACGGCGCTGCAGCGTGGCAATCTGCTCCCCCGCCTCACCGCCTACGGGCGCGAGTATGAATATCCCCCGCGGCCTGCGCCAGTCGGTGTCCCCTTCCGGAATGTCATCCTCATGTCCGTACTCATCGCTATCCGGAGAGTCATCCCACTCATCGGACCAGCGGAATGGTTGGTTGCCTGAACCACCGCCGAACCTCATCTGGCGGTCGTGGACAGCAGAGGATGGCTGATATCGGTGTTCGCACCGGGCGGCGACAGGAATGGTATTGCTGTGCGACGGAACATCGGTTCGCGGCTCCAGGGACGGGAGGCGATTCGGGGACGATGCCGACAGCGGACAGACCAGGGAACGGTCTGCATCTGCCTGTGGACACCCTCGACGATCTGAGAGTCAATCATCGCTAGCTGAAGCTCGCGTCGCCAGCGCCCGGCCAGGCTGATTCACGACCGTGACAGTCGGCGGCCTGATCCGCTCCCCCATCCCGCTGGTGAATCGAGAAACAGCAACGGGGGGCGACCGCGTGGCCACCCCCCGTTGCTCGACCGGCATTGCGAGCCGATTCCAGCCCGCAGCGCCGTCGGTCCCCCATCACCCCGTCTCAGAACTGCACGTAGGCCGTGCCGCTACCGTCGACAGCCAGGCGGGACGCCTCGTTCATCGCTGCGGTTCGCTGTTCGATCGTCTGGCCCACGGCCTTCACGGTCGGCGCCATGTCGGCGGCAGCACTCCCCACGGACCCGCTGCCGGCGCAGGTTACCGTGATCTGCATTGGTGTGATGATGCTGACCGTCACGATGGCCACGAGGTTGTTGAGGAGGCTGTGCTGCGTCTCCACCTTGGCGCCCCCGTTCGGGCGGGCGCTGGCAGTCTGGACCACCGGCGGGGGAATCAGGCCCGCCACGAAGCTCATCGCCCACGGCTGATCGATCACCTGGCTCGAAGCCGGACGACCTGTCTCGACGATGGCGTGGTAGCAGGCGGAACTGGTGACGGCGAAGAGAGAGAGGGCTGCGACTGCCAGGCGGCGGTTGGACATGATGGCTCTCCGGAAGAACGGATGAGGAGATGGAGCTGCGCGGCGCCGTGTCGTTCGGCTACGACGCCGGACGAAAATGGGAGGTCACGCCTGACCGGGCAATAGAAAGTTTTGTCCCGGTCGCACCTCGTTCCGCGGGCTACTGCCCGTTCACCCCTCGTCCCGTTCCGCTGACGTGACGGGACGCTCCGGAGCGTCATGGGCCGAGCCCGCTCCGGCAACGTCATCGCCGGATTGTGACAGCCCCGCACCGCGGTACCAGTAGGCCACGGCCATGAGAAAGCCGCCCACCAGCAGGTAGCTCCCGACTCGCAGCCCCACCGCGTCCAGATCGGTGGACTGGATCATCGCCTTGAGGGCGGCGATCACCGCCAGGGCGAGTCCGATCCGCCGGAGCGCCATCCGGTCATGCCGTCTCCCAAGGGCGATCAGGGCCACACCCACCACGGCGTAATAGGCGATGACGAGAAAGCTGGCATGAGCGGCCGAGAACGCACGTTCCAGCTCTGCCTGCACCCAGACGAATGCAGCTACCGGCCCGAGCGCTCCCAGGAGAGCGCGCTCGGTGGCGCCAACGGCGGGCGAATCCAGCGCGTCGCGAAGCAGCCGACCGCACAACCACCATCCGGTCACCACCACCAGGGCGGTCGCCGAAGCGGCACTGGCGAACGGCACGTAGCCGTAGGTCTGCCTCGCCTCCAGCTCGTGGTAGACCCAGGCCGCGGCGGCGAGCAGCCCGAAAGCGGGTGTGAGGAAGAGGAGCGGATGCCGCACCCGGCGCAGGAGCAGCACGGCCAGGATCGCGTGTCCCACTACCGCCAGCGCGGCGAGTAGTGGCCGATCGCGCAGGACGAGCGCGACCGCGCCGAGGCTGAGCATGCCGGCCACGAACAGGTGAGTCACCGCCGGCACGTCGGGAGTGGGGTCCCGGGACAGGATGCGGCGGGCCGCCCGGGAATCTGCCTCGCCTGGCCAACTCGGCTGACCGCGCGATTCCCAGGCGGCCAGCGCCGCCAGAGCCGCCCAGCCCGCGGCAAGAGCGCCAGCGACCCCTCCCAGCGGCTGCGGGACGACGAGGAAGGCGGCCAGCAGGAACGAGGCTGGTTGCAGGAGGGCGCTCGCTCCACCCAGTGTCTGCCGGGCCTGGCGCAGGCTGAGCGCGAGATAGACGCCCACCGTTCCCAATGCCGCCAGTCCCACCAGGTCCAGCCTCGTCACGGTCGCCATGTCCAGTGAGCCGCGAGCGGAGAGCGGGAGGATGAGGACGAGGAGCCAGAGACGGGCAAGAACGCTCCGCGAGGCACGACCACCGACGAGGAGGGCACTGGCCACACACGCCAGGACGAAGATCGCCGGCCCGTCGCGACGCGCCCACTTCACTCCGGCCGCCACCCCTTCGGTCCACCCGACGTCCAGTGCCGCGCCGGCGTAGATCAGGACGCCCGCTGTCAACACTCGCTGCGCCCACGGCCACCGCTCGTCGCGTAGCGTGGCCGTCGACGCAGTCACGACCAGCCAGCCATAGAGCAGCAGGATCACTGGATCGCCTACCTGGTCGGCGGTGACGAACGGCGCGAGCAGTGCCCCACCGGTGCCGATGACGAACAGCACCTGCTCTCCACCACGCCAACCGAGAGCGGCCAGGAGGAGGGAGGCGACGGCGGCCGCGGTCAGTGCCACCTGAGTGGGCACTACCTGCAGCGACGGGCCGGCGCTCCATGCCACCAGGTGCACCACGGCCAGGGCAAGGGCGAGCACGGCGTTGCCGAAGCGGCGCGTGCCGACCCCATCACGCTCCCGCAACCAGAGCCCCAGCGCCCCGAGCATCGCCGCCCCGAGCGCGCCGAGCGATACCCGCGCCACCGGCCCCAGCGTGATCCGCTCCACGGCCCAACTGAGAAAGACGCCGACACCCAGGACGATCGTGAGTGCGCCGAGCAGCAGCGTCCCGTAGCGGCCGACGAGGGCCTCCAGGTCCATGCTGCGTGCCCGGCGCTCGGGACGCGCGCCGCGGGCGGAGGCAGGCGTGGCCAACGGAGGAACGGCTGGTGACGTCCGGGCCGTGGATGACGACAGACTCTGGTCAGTCCCGGTATTCACTCCACCAGGCAGCGCCTGAAGCGACTGCGGCGACGCGAGGCGCACCGCGGACGGATCCGCCGTCGCGAGACCGGCCCGCAGGGCGGCGACTTCGTCGGCGAGTGACTGCACCACCCTTTCCAGGTTGCGCAGGCGTTCCTCCGCAGCCTCACTCATCCGGTCAGCATTCCCGCCACCGGGTTCTGAGCCAACCTCGTCGGGTTCTGGTTCCGGCATGGATCGGGTGCGTGGTGATCGTCGGTGGCGGGACGGGGCGTCCGGTGAGGTACTCCTGCCCTTGCCATCCGGCTGCGACTGTCAGCCAGGTGACCGGATTTCAGCGCAGCGCGGTCGATCCGAAGCGAGCCCTGATGGCATCCGTAGCCCTGACCAGCGCGCGGTCGCGCGGACTCTCCAGGGGCGGCAGCGAATCCTCGTCGAACAGATTCAACTGGTGCGAATCCTCGCCCGCGAAACCGGATAGCGCCACCCCGAGCAGGCGTGCCGGCACGCGCCGCGCGCGCCGCAGCCGGTGCAGGAGCGCCCGCGCGACCGGTTGCATCGCCCGCTCCGTCTCCACCGGGCCGCCCAGCGTCTGGCTGGCCTGGCGGTTGGTGAAGTCGGCATCGCGCAGGCGAACGGTGATCGTGCGGGCTCGCAATCCTTCCCGACGCATATCAGCCGCAGCTCGCGAGAGCAGTCTCCAGAGTTCGTGCTCCAACTCTGCGTCGTCATGCAGGTCACGGGCAAAGGTCTCGTCGCGACTGATCGAGCGCGCCGCCCCGCGGGGCTCCACCGGCGAGTCGTCGATACCTCGCAGTCGAGCATGGAGCCACTTCGCCGCCCGCTCGCTTCCGGTGTGCCGGATGAGGGCGGCCATGTCGCAGGCCAGGGCATCGGGCACCGTGCGCAGGCCGGCGACGAGCAGACGTTCCTGCAATCGGGGCCCCACACCGGGCAGATCGGCGAGCACCATCGTGGCCAGGAACGCCGCCTCGTCGCCCGGCGGCACGACGTACACACCGTTGCCCCCGCTGCCCGGCCTGGGTTTCGCCCGCTCGACCGCCAGCTTCGCTACCAGCCGGTTGGTTCCACCCCCCATGGAGATGGTGAGCCCGGTGGACTCCGCTACCGCGGTGCGAATACGGTGGGCGGTATCGGCCAGCGGCTCGTACCCGTAGAGCGCCTCGGTGCCGCTCAGGTCCAGGTACCATTCGTCGATGCTCGCTCCGGCCACCACCGGCGCCATGCGCTCCAGCACCTCGCGAATGTCGCGGCTGCGGGCCCGGCACATTCCCATGGGTACGGGAACGACGGTGGCCTGTGGGCAGAGCCGTAGCGCGCGCGACATCGGCATCGCAGACCTCACACCGTAGCGGCGTGCCTCATAGGACGCCGAGGTGACCACGCCCCGCTCCTCCGCCCGTCCACCGACGATGAGCAACCGGGCGCGTCCCGCTCCATCAGGGTCGGCCAGCCGGGCGACCGAGACGAAGAAGGCGTCGGCGTCGGCGAGGAGGATTCGGCGATGCATGTCACGAAGATACAGCGAAGACGACCGGAGCGTGATGACCCCCAGCCCGCGCCGGAGTGCTCACGCTCGCGACCGGTTCGCAGTATCTTTCAGATCATGCCCACAATCCGGATAGCGCCCTCCGCGCCGGGTCCGCAGCTACTGGCCCACGCTGCCAGCATCCTCCGGCGGGGTGGGCTGGTCGCCTTTCCCACGGAGACGGTATACGGCCTGGGCGCGAACGCCCTCGACCCCGAAGCGGTAGCGCGCATCTACGCGGTCAAGGGACGGCCGGAATTCAATCCGCTCATCGTGCACGTACTGGATACGGCGGCGGCCAGGGAGCACGCGAGCCAGTGGCCGGAGATCGCGGACGCGCTTGCCGCCGCCTTCTGGCCGGGCCCACTGACACTGGTCGTGCCGAAGCGGGACACAATACCCGACGCCGTCACGGCCGGATTGCCCAACGTCGCCCTGCGCGTGCCATCGCACGCCGTGACCCGCGGGTTGCTGCGTGCGGCCGGCATTCCGATCGCCGCGCCCAGCGCCAACCGCTACATGGAGCTCTCCCCCACCACAGCCGCCCACGTCGAGCAAGCGCTGGGCGACCAGGTGGAACTGGTGCTCGACGGCGGACCGACGCGCGTCGGGATCGAGAGCACGGTGGTGGACCTCTGCCCTCCCACGCCCGTGCTGCTGCGCCCAGGGATCATCTCGGCGGAGGTACTCCGGTCGGTGATCGGAAGGTTGGCCGTAGCATCGAGCGTAGATCATGACGACTCCACCACACCGCGTCGCTCGCCCGGACTGGCCGCCCGCCACTACGCGCCGCGGGCCAGAGTGCACCTGTTCGGCGACGGCGAACGGGCGATCGCGGCAACGATTGCGGCCCGCGCGGCAAGCGAGGGAAGCACAGTTGGCGCGCTACTGCTGGCGCCACTTGACGGCCAGATCGACCACGCGGTCCGGATGCCCGCCGATCCAGCCGCCTATGCCCACGGTCTCTACGCCGCATTGCACCGGCTGGACGAGGTCGGCTGTTCACTGATTCTCGTGGAGCGCGTGCCTCACGACGACGCCTGGGCCGGAGTGCGCGACCGACTGGAGCGAGGAGCCACGCCGTTGAAGGATCTGGTCGCCGACCAACCGTGAGCTGAACCTGGAGACCGGACGAGGGCGTTTCTCACCCCCGGGGAGTGCCTCGCCCGGAAGCACGATTCAGGGATTCGCCCCGCGTGCGGCCGAGCGCTCCGCGGCACGCTGATGCGCATGCTCGCGCCCGGCGCCGCGCACCCATTCCGCCACCACATCCCTCAGGGCGTCCAGGTCGAACGGCTTTCGCAGCACCGAGCACTTGAGGCCGCTCAATCGCTTGTGCGAGCGCGGCGTTCCCACGGCGTCACCGGTGACGAAGGCGATGCGGCTGGCGAGCGCAGGTGATACGGAGACGAGCCAGTCATACAGGTCGAAGCCGTTGCCGTCCTCCAGCCAGACGTCCAGAAACACGCCGTCCACATGGTGCCTCTCGAACTGCTCGCGTGCCTCGGCGACACTCGCCGCGGTCACGACATGGATCCCATATCGGGACAGCCAGAGCTTCACGGCACGGCGGATGGTTGGCTCGTCGTCCACATAGAGCACGATCATGGCCCCTCCCGGTTCGCAATGGCACGCGCGGGCGTTCTGGTGGCCGGCGCCGCTCTTCCGCCCCTGGAAGCCGTGATGTCGACACCGTGCAATCCAGGTCGCATGCGCCATGCCGCGAATGCGCCGCCATGATATTCGGCTTACCCAACCCCTTGCTTCCGAGGCGTGTCCGCATCACCGTTCGCCCATGCTTCCCATCGATCTGACCGGCCGCCGGGCGCTCGTCGCCGGCGTCGCCGACGACGGCGGCTTCGGCTTCGCCATAGCCAAAGCGCTCGCTCAAGCTGGCGCCACGGTCTGCGTGACCACCTGGCCCCCCGCTCTCAACATCCTCCACAACTTGCTGGAACGCGGCAAGATGGACGAATCACGCCGGCTGGCCGACGGTTCCCTCTTCTCGTTCGAGAAGATCTACCCGTTGGACGCCGCGTATGACACGCTGGACGACGTACCCCAGGAAGTGCGCGAGGGCAAGCGATACAGGGGTGTGGGCGACTTCTCGATAGACGGACTGGTCAAGGGGCTGGTCGCCGACTTCGGCGACAAACCACTGGACATCGTCGTTCACTCACTGGCCAACGGCCCGGAAGTCAGGAAGTCGCTCGTCGACACGAGTCGCGCAGGCTATCTGGCGGCGCTCGCGGTGAGCTCCTACTCGCTCGTATCGTTGGTACAGCGACTCGGACCGCACCTCAGACCCGGCGCCAGCGTGCTCTCCCTCACCTACATGGCTGGTGAGCGGGTAGTGCTGGGCTACGGCGGCGGCATGTCGTCGGCCAAGGCTGCGCTCGAGAGCGACACGCGTGTACTCGCCTACGAGGCGGGACGCAGGTGGGGAATACGGATAAACACCATCTCCGCCGGTCCGCTGGCCTCGCGCGCGGCGAGCGCGATCGGGATCGTGGACTTCATGGTGCAGTACTGCGGCGCCAATGCACCCCTCACCGGGTCGCTCGACGCGATGGAAGTGGGCAACGTAGCCGCCTTCCTGGCCAGCCCGCTGGCGAGCGGCATGACGGGAAGCACCGTCTACGTGGACAGGGGATACCACGCCATGGGCATGGCGGTAAGTGACAGCGTCATGCCGCCATTCGCCCGGGTGGCAGCTCTGGAGAACGCGAGCAAGGAGTGAGGAATTCCTTGCTCGTGGGCGCGGGGATTCTGCTGTCCCGCATCTTCGGGCTCGTACGTAGCAAGGTTCTCAACTACTACCTCGGACTCGGCGACGTCGCCGACGCCTACAGCGTCGCCTTCCGAATCCCGAACATGTTGCAGAACCTGTTCGGCGAGGGCGTGCTGTCGGCGTCGTTCATCCCCGTCTACGCGGGACTGCTCGGGCGCGGCGAGGGCGAGGAGGCGGATCGTACCGCGGGCGCGGTGTTCGCCCTCCTCGCCCTGGTGACCGCCCTGATCGTGCTGGGCGGCGTCCTCTTCACGCCGGCCCTCGTATCGGCACTGGCCTCGGGCTTCAGCGGTGAGAAGCGGGCGCTGACCATCCAGTTGGTGAGGATCTTCTTCCCGGCTGTTGGAATGCTGGTGCTCTCCGCCTGGTGCCTGGGAGTGCTGAACAGCCACCGGCGCTTCCTGCTCTCGTACAGTGCGCCAGTTCTGATGAACGTGGCGATCATCGTCGCCCTCCTCTACGCTGGCGACGGTTTGAGGGTGCCGATGGCCGACGAACTTCCGCGGATCGCCCGCATTGCCGCGTGGGGCGCCGTGGTGGGCGCGGCCCTCCAGTTCACCGTCCAGCTCCCGACCGTGCTCCGGCTGGCCGGCGGGCTGAGGCTGTCGCTGGGGCGGGGTTCGTCGCATGTCCGCACCATACTGCGCAACTTCGGCCCGGTGCTGCTGGGCCGGGGGGCGGTACAGATCAGCGGCTGGGTGGATCTGACGATCGCCAGTTGGCTGCCGGCCGGTGCCGCGGCTGGACTGACCAACGCGCAGATGATCTACCTGCTCCCGGTGAGCCTGTTCGGGATGAGCGTCTCCGCGGCCGAACTGCCGGCAATGTCCAGCGTGAGTGGCGACGGTACCGTGGTCTCCGAGGAGCTGAGGTCAAGACTGGTAACGGGCCTCCGGCGCGTCGCCTTCCTGGTCGTGCCGTCGGCGGTCGCCTTCCTGGCGTTCGGTGACCTCATCGCCGGCCTGCTCCTCCAGGGCGGTCGATTCACCCGTGCCGACTCGATCTACACCTGGGGGATCCTGGCTGGATCCACGGTGGGCCTTCTGGCCACGACTCTGGCCCGACTCTACAATTCGGCGTTCTATGCCCTGCGCGACACACGCACACCGCTGCGCTACGCGACGGCCAGGCTCGTCCTCGTGGCCGTGCTGGGGGTGCCGGCCGCGCTACTCCTCCCCGGGCCACTCGGCATCGACCCGATATGGGGCGCAGCGGGGCTCACGACGTCGGCGGGGATCGCCGGCTGGATAGAGCTCTTCCTGCTCCGCCGGGCCTTCGAGCAGCGCGCGGGCCGCTCAAGGCTGGACTGGCAACCGCTGCTCCGTCTCTGGGCGATCGCCGCCGCCGCGGCAGCCCTGGGCTGGGGCGCACGCATCCTGCTCGCTGACCTCCACGTGGCGCTGAGAGCGATCGTCGTTCTGGCAGTCTTCGGCGTGAGCTATCTGGGAGTGGCGACGCTGTTGGGAGTGGGCGATCTGAGGGCTGTGCTGGATCGGCGGATCGGCGGTGGGGGCGGCGATGGTGCTGGCGGAGGTGCTGGCGGCAGGGGAACTGGCTGACGGAATCGCGCCAGGCGATCGACCGGCGCGCGATGGCCGCTGACGGCGGACGGGGAGCAGACGGCCATGGCTGACGGTGCGCTGACGCAAATGCGCGATGTTGTGGGCAGCGAAGAATACGGCGTGTTGGCGCACCGACAGGCGGCGTTCCGATGCCGGCGCCGACTGACGGGAGTCGTACGATGCGCGTGCCTCGAGACCGGCCGCACTCCGCGGTCAGCGCCTCGACGCATGCACCGCGCATCCTGAAGTTCACCAGACGGGCCCACTGCCAGTGCTGAGTGACCACCGGATGAGCGTCACCCGGAGGTGTACCATGACCGCAGCATCTTCTCGCTCCACCCCTGCTCGCACCACTCCAGAGGGGCCACGCCGTGCCACGGGCCGGTCCACAGTGGGTGCCTTGAAGGCCAGCCGCCGCAAGTCGCGCGTGCTGCCGGCGCTCGCCACCCTGGCCGTGGCCGGCGCCCTCTCCTTCTCCACCCCGAAACCTGCCGAGGCGGGGCCGCTCATGGACATGTGCCTGGACCTCGTGGACGGCTGGCATGGCGACTGTTCCACAAACGCTGGCAACCGCTTCCAGCAGTTCGCCTGCGACTGGGTAGCCGGAGTGGGCTACATCAGCTGTGTCATCATCGGCGCCGGCGAGCTCGCCTGGCCGATGGTCACCTGACCTCACTCTGACCGAGGATTCCTGGCATGAACAAACAGCCTGGAGACGTCTCGTGGTCCGCGGCCAGTCGGTCAGGTAAGCCTTGGTCGGCCTGGTGGTCGGGATGGCCACGGTGGTCGTGGTTCGCGGCAGTCCTGGCCCTCGTGCTCATCCCCATCGGTGGCCGTCGCTGGTTCGACGGCCACCGGCTGGGGCGCCACGCAACGGCCCGTGTCGCACCGCCGTCGGTGATACCGTCGGGCGTCCCGCGATTGGAGTGGCAGATCGTGTCGGCCGAGGCAATCACCTCGGCGGCCGACTTCGCCGTTGCTGGCGACACTCTTCTGGTCCTGGACGCCCTCAGCCGGCGCGTCGTCCTCCTCCGTCTGGAGGGCGATGCCTGGCGCCCCTTGTTGTCTGTCGGTCGACGAGGTGGTGGACCGGGCGAGTTCCTGCGCCCCCGCTCGCTCGCCCTCGTTGGCGGCGATGCGTTCGCCGTTCTCGAGGATGACGGACGGCTGCAGTACTTCGGTCGCGACGGCACTCACCTGCGAAGCGAGACACCGTCGTTGCCCTGCCCCATGTTCAGTCCAGCCCTGATCCTCGCCCCCGACGGCCGTCGGTTCGCTGCTGGCAACTGCGCCGGACCTGGTCCGGCACGCGACACTGTCTTCAGCGCCCTCTTCAGGCGGATCGATCCGCCTGAGAGTTCCATTGGTGCGACGCTGGCCCGGGAGCCGGCCGGGTTGCGTACCGGCGCGGAGAGGGCGATCGGGACATGGCACGAGTTGAAGCGCGTACCGCGCATGGCTCTCGACCTCTCCTGGGGGTCCACCTTCGCCACGCTTCATCCGCTGAGTCGACATGGCGACCTGCTCTACTTCGGCACTGGCGTGGACGGCTGCCTCACTCGCCTGCCCATTGTCAACGATTCACCGTCAGCGAACCCGCCCGTTGACGAGTGCAACATGGTAGCGGAGGTCTTCCGCGGCAAACCGCCAGCGGAACTCGTGGCAAGCCAGCGTGCTGCCAGGCGGCGAGGGGACCGCAGGTTGGAACTTGCCCTCACCTTCCCGGAAGTGCTACCGGCCTTCTTCGCAGTCGTTCCTGCCGGTGAAGGTCTCCTGCTGGCGCGACCGTTCAGCGCCGAGTCGTTGGCCTTCGTGCCGGCGGTCCATCCTTTCCGGAGCACCAATGTGCGACTCGTGGCGCCGGTGGGTAGCCTTGTCACCTGTACCAACGGCGCCTGCCTCTGGTACGATGCCGAGAGAGGAGCCATGGCGCTCGCCCGGTTCGACGCCGACGGCGTCCTGATCCGGTCAGGGCCGGGACTGCGGCAGTGACGGGCGCGATCCCGCGGCCTGGACGAGGTTGGGCGGTGCGACCTCGGCCGTCCGGTTCGGTGGCCGGTGACTCCCAGTGGGGCGCTCCGCCGGTGCCTCGCGGCGCCCTGGCGCGGGCGATCCTTCGTCGGGAGTGTCGTGCCGCCTCACTCGTTACGACCATCGTCCTGGCGGTCGCCGGCGCGGCGCTCGGGCGAGTCCTCGCCGACCGGGGTCTCATTCCCAACCCTGCGGCGGCTAACAGCATCCCACTTCAGGGCATCGCTTCGCTCGGTGACTTCGGCCTCTGGATGCTCGCCCGCCTGCTCCCGCTACCCGTTGCCCTGATGGCGGGCGTGGCAACCGTGGATCGCCTGGCCGGAGACAGCCACGCTCCATGGCTGTTGACGTTGGCCGCCGCTGGCATGGAACGGGGTTTCTACCTGGTCGCGGTGGTGGTCGCCGCGGCCACCTCTCATCTCGCGTTCTACACGGCGTTGATGGCTGGCTACATCACGGGCGCGGCCACTCTCAGCGACGAGGCAGGCATGCTTGCCTTCCATTTTCTGCGGAACTGGCCTGGCGTGGCCGCGCTCTTCGTCTCCACCACGCTCTTCGGCGCGGCCTGTTTCGCGCTCACTCGCAGACGCGGCCTTGCCCTCGCTCTCGCGCTGGCCGGCGTTGCCGGCCCGGTCGCCGTCCTCGGCTGGATCGGTGTCGAGGGCATGCAGTCCGCCTCCCCGACAGTGGTGCGCCTGCTGACCGTTCTTACCCCACCACCAGTCTGGACAGCTTCGGCCGCCGTCCTTCTCCGACACGGGCTCTACTCGACCGTGCTGTTCGTGCTGCTCACCCGTTACGCGCCGCGCTGGGTTGCACGCAATGGCTGACGCGATGGCTGGGCTGCATACTGCTTCCGATGAGATCGTGTCGCCGGGTACGCAACCGTCTCCGTCCTCGGCGGCCACCGCGCCGACGCCGCTCACGCTGGAAATCGCGTGGACGGCATTGCGCCGGGGCCGGCAACCGGTGCTTGCACCGGGTCGACTCGCGTTGCCCCTGGGGGCCGCGGTTGGGCTCGTGGGAGTCAATGGCGCCGGCAAGTCGACGCTGTTCATGGCGCTCGCTGGCGTGCTTGCCGGCAGTTGCGGTCGGGCCACGGCGACTCACCATGGTGTGGATGTCGCGACCGTGGGCTACGTGCCGCAGCGGCCCGCCCTCGCGCCCTGGCTGAGTGTGCGTGGCGCGCTCTCGCTTCAGGGAGTGGATGCCTCGTCCAGACTGGCGGCATCGCCGGTGGCACCCTTCCTCACGCCCCTCCTGGACCGACGGGCGGATTCGCTGTCCGGTGGTCAGTTGCAGCTGGCGGCGGTGGCCGCCACCCTGGCCCGCCAGGATCCGCTCGTGCTGCTCGACGAACCATTTGCCGGTATCGACATCCGGCATCGATCCGCGCTGATGGCCAGCGTCTCCGATCATCGTCGGCAGAACCCGCGGTCGGTGATCATCCTGGCTTCGCACCTTGTCGGCGACCTGAACGCCATCTGTGACTGGTTGGTGGTGCTGGTCGACGGAGCGGTCGTCTTCGCCGGGCCACGGCACGAACTCCCGCGCACCACCGGACAGTCACGAATGGACGGAGCGGCCGGCGGCGATGCCATCGTCGCGGACGATGCGGTGCTACTCGAGAGCCAGTTGGCGGCGCTGCTGGTTGGATGCAATCCGATGGCCGCAGACCTGGACTGAGCCTCCGGCGTCGGTCTTGCCTCACACTCTCCAGTGTTGTCCGATGCGAGCAACACCGTCATTCCCGCGTCTGCGGGGATCCATGCGAACGGTAAAGGGAGCGGCAGGAAAGACCCCCGTCATTCCCGCGTATGCGGGGATCCGTGCGAACGGTAAAGGGAGCGGCAGGAAAGATCCCCGTCATTCCCGCGTCTGCGGGAATCCATGCAGACCACTGACCGGAGGAGAGGAAAACGTTTCGCTGGCTGTTACTGCTCATACCACTGTCCCTCGGCCTCAACCAGTTCCGCCTCGGGCCACCGCTGGCCGGCTTCGCCGCCGCCATCCTGGCCATCGTGCCGCTGGCAGAGTGGATCAGGCGCGCCACCGAGCAACTCGCCCGGAGCCTCGGTGGAGCGATAGGGGGTCTGCTGAACGTGTCGTTCGGCAACATTGCCGAACTGCTTCTCGCGCTCTCTGTCCTCCTGCATGGCAGGCCCGATGTGGTGAAGGGCCAGATCACCGGTTCAATCATCGGCAACAGCCTGTTGGGTCTCGGACTGGCGGTCGTGGCCGGAAGTTGGGGGAGACACAGACAGACGTTCAACCGCAGGAGCGCCAGCCGTCTCTCCAGCCTGCTCATCCTGTCGGTCATCGCGCTGCTCCTGCCTGCGCTCTTCGACTACACCGAGCGTGGTGGTCCGCAGGCCGGGAGCACCACGATGCTGGACGAGCGGCTCAGTCTTGGCGTGTCGGTGGTCCTGATCCTGGTGTACGCAGCGAACCTCTTCTACACTCTCGTCACCCATCGCGACATCTTCGGCGGCGGTGGAGAGGCCGTCGGTAGCGACGTTGCAGACGCCGGCCGGTCGTCCACCGGCTGGCCGATCCGGGCCGCCGTCGCGGTCCTGATCGTGGCGACGGTGTTCACCGCCTGGGAAGCCGAACTCATCTCCGGCGGATTGGAACGCGCTGCCAGCGACCTCGGCGTTTCCACCTTCTTCCTTGGCGTGATCGTCCTGGCCGTCGTGGGCAACGCTGCCGAGTACGTGGCGGCCGTCCACTTCGCACGTCACGATCAGATGACGACGGCGATCACGATCACCGTTGGGTCGACGATCCAGGTGGCTCTCCTCGTCGCACCGTTGCTGGTGCTCGTCTCGCATGCCATGGGGCGACCGATGAATCTGGTATTCTCCAACCCGCTGGAACTCATCGCCATCGCAGCGGTAGCCTTCACGGTCAACGCGATCGCGCTCGATGGCGAGACCAACTGGTTCGAGGGGGTCCTGCTTCTGGCGGTCTATGTTCTGCTGGCGCTGGCTTTCCTGCTCGTCACCCCGCCGTGGCGACCGCAGGCGGTGGAGAAGGTGAATGCGCCTGGCAGCCCCGTGAGAGACGCGAGCCCCGTATCGCGTGCCGAGCTCATGCCGGCAGCTTCGCTGCAGGCGGCGGTGGCCAGTCGAACGTGGCGAGCCATACCATGACCGAACCGTCTCCGGTTCCTCCCTCCGCGTCTCCCCTGGTCGTGATCGTCATGGGCGTGAGCGGTGCCGGCAAGACCACTCTGGGGCGGGCACTGGCGCACTCGCTGGGTTGGCAGTTCGCCGATGCCGACGACGACCACTCAGCGGAGAACGTGGCCCGGATGCGCGCCGGCCTCCCTCTCACGGACGAACTCCGCGCTCCCTGGATCGCCGCGCTGCGCCGCCGGGTGGCCACGGCGCTGCGAGACCGCGCCGGACTGGTCCTGGCCTGCTCGGCGCTCCGCCAGAGCTATCGCGACGCGCTCGTCCCGTCAGACGCGGTTGAGGGAGAGGTGGCGTTCGTCCACCTGGACGTACCGAGCTCGGTGCTGGAGGAACGGTTGGAAAGCCGGAAGGGTCACTTCGCTGGCGAATCCCTCCTCGACAGCCAGCTACGCACGCTCGAGCGACCTTCCAGCCTTTCTGCGCTGGTCCTGGACGGCGATAAGGCAGTTGGCGCATTGGTGCGGGAGATTCGAACCCGATTGGGGCTGTGAGAGGCGCATGATGCGCACGCCGGGCTCCGCTGGACCTGGCGTGGGGGGGGTACCGAATCGGGTGCATCCGTAGCTCCGCTGGCCCTGGCGTGGGGCAGGTCTACTTTCAGGCGATGTGCCTCGTAGTACATGAGCGTGACCGATCCCGATAGCTGAGTCTTGCGGCGGGTCGAGCTGGCCGCGTAGCTTCGAGCGCATGCACTGGATGAGCATGGCAGGATTCGGAGTCGCCAGTAGGCTAGGCGAGTATCGGCTGATGACGCGTTCGGCAGCGCTGCTCGTCGCGCTCGCAGCAGCGCCGAGCGCCTCGCCGGCGCAGGCGACTCCGCAGGCAGTGATGGCCAGCTGCCTCGATGCCATACCGGCGGACGCGTTCACCCGTGTACCGGTCTATCTGTTGCCGACCGTAAGCGACTCCGCCCAGCGCATCATCCTGCCGTCCGCCGATATCCTCGCCAGCGTCGTCGCCCGTCATGTCCGCGCACAACTCCCTTCCGGCGGCTCACCACTCCCTGAGGGGGAGCCGGCGATCGGGTGGCGCGATCTCGAGGGCGAGATCGTCGTCACCGTCGGCTCCGATGGCGACTTTTCCTGGCGTGTGGACGACTCGGGATCGCTGCTTCGCCCATCCGGGCAGAGTTCCCCCGGCAGCGAGTTGCTGGTGCGAGCGCTGACCGCCGCCCACGATGCCGGCGAGCGACTGCCCTGGCCAGCCGAGGCGACCGAAAAGCCGCTGTCGTTCCTCCTCCAGGTCACCCATGCCACCTCGACGCGGTCCGGGGCGCTCACGCCCATGCGGCTACGCGTGTCGATCCCCATCTTCTCGCTCGCTGTGCCCTGGCTCTCGTCAGTGACCGTCACACGCCCCCCGCGTATCGGCTACCCCGACAATCTGCGGCGGATGGGCATGACGGGCACCATCATCCTGCGTTACGTGGTCAACCCGGACGGGCGCGCGGATCCAGCCACGCTGACCGACCTCTGGAACTCGCCAGAACCATATCCGAGTGGCGAGATGGGACGCGTCTATCGTTCCTTCATCGCGACGGTGCGGCGAGCCCTGCCGGCAGCGCGGTTCGGGCCGGCGCTGGCGGGAGGATGTCCAGTGCCGCAGCTGGTGCACCAGCCGTTTGTGTTCGAGATCAGGTAGTGACTGCGAATTGCAACGGCTCCACCGGCGAAAATCTGGAGAAGTGGATCGACGGGCGCTGGCAGCTTGCGTGTTCAACCGGCACCCGGGCGCCCGCAGCACCGCCACCGGGTTCACTCACTCCGCCCGCAGCGCCGCCACCGGGTTCACTCTCGTCGCCCGTCGAGCCGGTGCCACGCTGGCCAACAGCGCCACGAGGATGATCGCTCCGCCCACCGCCGCGTAGACCACCGGATCGCGCGGCGAGACCTCGAAGAGCAGTCCCGCTATCCAGCGGCTGCCGGCGAGGGCAAGGGCGGTGCCGAGGACCACGCCGGCCACCGCGGTACGGGTGGCGTCGCTGGCGACGAGGGCCACTACGCTGCCGCGCGTCGCGCCGATCGCCATGCGCACCCCGATCTCCCGCGTGCGCTGGGTGACGGCATAGGCCACCGCCGCGTACAGACCCAGACCGGCGAGCAACATGGCCAGCACGCCGAAGGCCGTGAACACCGTCGCCCCCAGCCGCCACGGCCGCAACTGCGGCTCCAGCACGGCACTCAACGGCGCAACGTCCAGATATGGCAGGCTGGGGCGCAGCTCCTGGAGCGCGGCGCGGATGCTTCCGGCGCTCACGCTGCTCCCCGCTACCACCCGCACCAGCAGCGCCCCGGAAGTTGCCTCATCCGGCGCCATCACTGACCAGAAGAGCATCCGCGGATGGTCCGGCATGAGACCGAAAACTGACGGATCGGCGACAACTCCCACCACGGTCGCGCAGGGAGCCCCTTCTTCCCTCAGCACGCACTCTCCTACCGCTGGCCGGCCGGGCCAGACGGTGCGCGCCAGCGTCTCGTTCACCACCACCGCCCGTTCGCTCCCGTCCGACTCCACGAACCCCCGGCCAGCCAGTATTCGCATTCCGATCGTGGCCAGGTAGTCCGCCGTCACCTGGCTGCCGTACGTCACCTCGCCATCCGGCGTCGCTATCCGGGTGCCGTCAGGGAGGAGGAGCTTGCCGCCGCTCAGCGAACGCAGCGGCACGTTGGTGGCGAGCGCCGCGTCCTGCACGCCCGGCAGCGCACGCACCCGCACCAGCGCCTCCTGGTGGAAGGCGGCCCGATCAGTTGGCCTCCAGCCGGCTCCATCGAATGTCACCTGCGCCACCAGCACGCCATCCAGGTTCAGCCCATAATCATGTGCGCGAAGCTGCTGCAGGCTCCTCAGGAAGAGACCCGCACCCACCAGGAGCACCACGGAGAGCGCCGCCTGCGAGACGAGCAGCCCGCGATGGAGCGACGAACGCCGGGTGGAGCCGTGCTGGGTACCATCCTTGAGAGCGGCCATGGGATCGTGACGGAGCTGCAGCGCCGGCGCGAGGCCAGCCAGCAGCGCCACCGCCGCCGTGCAGCCGGCGGCGAGCGCAAAGAGCGGCCAGTCGCGCGCGGCCGGCTCCCACACCAGGTCCGGCAGCAGCAGGCGGTTCACCCAGCCGCCTCCCCACGCCACCATCGCCACCGCCGCCACTCCGCCCATCAACGCCAGCGCACCGCTCTCGGCCAGTAGCTGTGCCACCAGACGGCGGCGGCCAAGACCGAGGGCGAGCCGCACCGCGATCCCCGTCGCCGGCGCATGGCGCGGAGCAGGAGCAGGCTGGCAACGTTGGCGCCGGCGATCACGAGCAGGATCACCGATACACCAGTGAGCCAGAGCGCCACCGTAGCCTCGGGCCGACGCGTCATGTCGCCGTCAAGCACTCCGGTCAACCCGCCGGCAAGTACGCGCGTCGTCAGCAGCGGACGATCCCGGTCACCCGACCCCCCGCGCTCGATGTCGGCGACGAACGCGCGATGGAGCGGGGTCAGCTCGGCGGCGGCCTGGCTCGCACTCACGCCTGGGCGCAGTCGAGCGGCGAAGCGCAGGTTGCTCGAAGTCGGCGAGATGTGCCAGGTCGCCTTCCCGCCGTCACCCTGGGCGAAGAGCGGCAGCCAGAGATCCACATCGGCCAGCTCGATACCTCGAAAGCCGCGCGGTGCGACACCGATAACCTGGTAAGGGAGGCCCTTCACCATGAGCGTGGCCCCAACCGCGCCAGGGTCGGCGCCGAAGCGTCGCCGCCAGAGGCCGTCACCGATGACGACGACCCGTGCCCCGGCCACCGGATCGGCCTCGGCGTTAGCTATCCAGCGGCCCAGCGCCGGCCGCACCCCGGTCACCGCCCCGAAATCCGCCGAGACGAGGGTCGCCCGGGCGAGCTCGGCATCGGAGCCGGAGCCGACCGGCAGCTCGGCGGCGGGCGCGTAGGCGGCGACAGCGGCCAGGGAACGGGAATCGTCGCGCAGCAGCTCGTAGAACGGGTACGAGGATGCGCCCATGATGCCGCCGGGCTGACCCGGTCTCTGGTAGCTGAAGTAGAGCTTTACTACCCGATCGGGCGCTACCACGTACGGCGGGGGCTGAAGGATGAGACGACTGGTGACGCCATACATGGAGGTCACCGCTCCGATCCCGACGGCCAGTGTGAGTACCACGGCGAGCGTGAAAGCGGGGGATGAGCGGAGCCCGCGCAGCAGGTAGCGCGCATCCTGCCCCACGCCATAGCGCCGCAGCCATCGGTCGCGGCGGCGCTCGCGCCGCTCGCCCATCGCGCGTAATCTGCTCCGCGTCCCTTCCACGTCGCCGAACTCATCGGCGGTCTGCTGGTACGCCGCGGCCGCCGTCAGGCCCCGGTTCGTCAGCTCCTCCACCCGCGATTCGAAGTGGAAGCGCAGCTCGTCATCCACGTCGGCCGTCACGTCACTGCGCCAGAAGCGCGCGTAGCGGCGCCATCTCGGCTCCTGCGCCATGTGTACCTCTCGTTGGCGTGAGCGCGGCCACGCAGGGTCGCGGCGGTGGTACTTCCCAGGTCGTCCATCTCCGGCCGTCTACGTCGGATCGAGCACTCCCGATCACTCGGCCCCATCAGCTGCTCCCGACCAGCTGCTCCCGGTCGCCTGCTCCCCATCACCTGCTCCGGTTCCCTGCTCCCGATCGCCTTCCCGTGACCAGCTGCTCCCGACGCCGAAGTCTCCATCGGCAGATCCCGATCATATCGCCCGGGGGTCGGTGGCCGTTCACTCAGGGCAGGATGGTTCAGGCCGGACGCGGTCGCGCCGCGAATACCCTGGCGACGCCCTCGGCGTAGCGCTCCCAGTCGCTGGTCTCCTGGCGCAGCTGTCGCCGGCCAGAGGTGGTCAGCCGATAGAACTTTGCCCGCTTACCCTGGTCGGTATGCCCCCACTCGCTCTCGATCCAGCCCCGATCCTCCATGCGGTGGAGCGATGTGTAGAGGGCACCGTCCTGGATGCGAAAGGTCTGGCCCGACGACTCGTGGATCCACCGTGCGACGGCGTAGCCGTGCATCGAACCCCACGAGAGGGCGCGGAGAACGAGCACGTCGAGCGTGCCGAGGAGGATATCGAGCTCACGATCGTCAGGCATGGCGACAGGATACCCTCAACGACTGGGGGAGTCAATAGTCGCTAGAGCGATATACTCGGCTCGAAAGACCCGGACCGATGATGTTCGGCTCCTCAGGCGCCATGGCTCAGTCGGAGTCGTATCCCAGGAAGCGGCGTTCCGCACGAGGTGCCGTCCCACAGCCACTACCACGCCTGGCTTCAGGCAACGCGGCACTCCAGCCAGCGTCGTAGTTCAGCCAGCGTCGTGCTTCAGGCAGCGCCGCACTTCACCCAGCGCCGTGCATCCCCGCGTACACCCCGCCCACCGCCATCAACTCCTCGTGGGTTCCCCGCTCCACTATCCGGCCGCCGTCCAGCACCAGTATGAGGTCGGCATCCCGGATCGTGCTCAGTCGATGGGCGATGACGAGGCTCGTGCGACCGCGCAGCAGTTCTCCCAACGCCTCCTGGATGAGCGCTTCGGTACGCGTATCGATGCTGCTGGTGGCCTCGTCCAGGATCAGGATGCGCGGGCGGGCGAGCACCGCCCGAGCGAAGGCAACGAGCTGGCGTTGTCCCTGGCTCAGCGACGCTCCGCCCTCGCCGATAGGCGTGTCGTAGCCCTTCTCGAGCTCCATGATGAAGTCGTGCGCCCGCACCGTCCTCGCCGCCTCCTCCACTTCCACGTCGGTGGCATCCAGGCGCCCGAACGCGATGTTCTCGCGTACCGTGCCGGAGAACAGGAAGGCGTCCTGGAGGACGGTCGCGATCTGGCTGCGCAGGCTCGCCCTGGTCACCTTTCCTATGTCGTGGCCGTCCACTCGCACGCTTCCTTCGTACACATCGTAAAAACGCACGACGAGGTTGGCGATCGTCGTCTTGCCGGCTCCGGTCGCGCCCACCAGCGCCACGGTCTGCCCGGGTAGCGCGGTGAAGCTCACGTCGTGCAGCACCGGGTGTTCGGGGTCGTAGCCGAAGGTGACACGATCGAACTCCAGCAGCCCTTTCACGCTCGGGAGTTCGGGCATGTCCGCGGGCTCCGCCGGTTCCGTGGGCTCGTCGAGCACGGAGTAGATGCGTTCGCCTCCGGCCAGTGCAGACTGTGCCTGCGTATAGACGACGCTGGCCAGCTGGATGGGTCGGAAGAACTGCTGCACGTAGAGCAGGAAGGCCGCCACCACGCCCACCGTGAGGCCGTTGTTGAAGGCAAGCCAACTTCCATAGCCGATGACGACCGCCGTTGCAGCGGTGCTCAGGAGGTCGATTGCCGGCGCGAAGGCCGAAGTTATCGCCACCGCCTGCACGTTGGCGGTGCGATTCGCGGCATTCTGCTCGCGGAAACGAGCCACGCTCAGGTGAGTGCGTCCGAAGGCCTGCGCCTCCCGGATACCGGTTATCTCGCGCTCCAGTCCTGCCGTCACGTCACCCACAGTCTCGCGCGTGGTCCGGAAGGCACGCCGCGCCCGCCGGGCAAAGAACGCCGTCGTGGCCAGCATGAGCGGGATGATGGCAAGGCTGGCGAGGGCCAGACGGAAGTCCAGGAGGAGCATCGCGACGATGATCCCGCCAATGCTGAACATCGCCCCCACCAGTTGCGTCAATCCGCCGGATAGGAGCTGGTTGAGGGTGTCTATGTCGTTGAGGACGCGGCTCAACAGGTCACCTACGGGGTGGCGCGCGAAGTAGCTCAACGGTAGCCGTTGCAACCGGCCGAAAAGGCGTGCACGGAGCCGGGCCAGGGTGCGCTGACCGGCCTCGCCCACTCTCCTGATCTGGCCTCGAGTAGCCAGCGTACCCAGGGCATACGTGGCGAGCAGGAGTAGCATCGTGCGTCCGAGGCCGCTCCTGTCGCCGGCCCTGATGTCGACGTCGATCGCCCGACCTATCAGCCACGGACCCGCAGCCTGCGTCAGTGCGGCCACGACGATGAAAGCCAGGGCGATGAGCAGCGTCGGCAATTCCGGCGCCAACTCGCGCACCAACCGACGCAGCACCGCGCCACGGTCGTGCGCCCGCGCGTCGTCGGAGCCCGCCATGGCCCGTATCCCGAATCGAGGACCGGTCACGGTCCGCGGTCCTCGCTCCAGCCGACGTCCGCCGCCGTGAGGTCATCGTCGCTCACGAGCTGCGAACCGAGAATCTCGTTGTAGACCTCACTCTCGCGTTGCAGCTCCTCATGGGTGCCGCGGGCGACTATGCGCCCCTCATCCAGGACGAGGATGAGGTCGGCGGCGCGCACCGTACTCACGCGCTGCGCGATCACCACGACGGTGTGGTTGTGGTCGCGCATCAGGCGGTCCAGCGCCTCACGCAACGCAGCCTCGGTGGTCATGTCCACCGCCGACGTGCTGTCGTCCAGGATGAGGATGCGGGGGTCGACGAGCAGCGCCCGGGCGATCGCGAGCCGCTGACGCTGACCGCCGGAGAGCGTGACGCCGCGCTCGCCGACAATGGTCTCATAACCACCCGGCAGCCTGCTTATGAAGTCATGCGCCTGCGCGGCCTCTGTCGCCGACTCCACTTCGGCGTCGGTGGCATCAGGACGTCCGAAGACGATGTTCTCGCGCACCGTGCCGGCGAACAGCCGCGCTTCCTGCAGTACCACGCCGATCTGCCGGCGAAGGCTCTGCAGTGTCACTTCACGCACATCGTGTCCGTCCACGAGCACCGCGCCTTCGGTCACGTCGTAGAAGCGCGGGATGAGATTGACGAGCGTCGACTTGCCTGATCCAGTGCCGCCGAGCACCGCGACCATCTGGCCGGCAATGATGCGAAAGCTGACGTCGTGCAGCACATCGCGGTCGGTACCGGGATAGCGGAAGCTGACGTCCCGGAACTCGATGTCGTGCTCGAACGGCGGCAGTACGGTGGCGTCCACCTGGTCGGTAACCTCCAGAGGCGCGTCCAGCACCTCGAACACCCGCTCCGCAGATGCTCCAGCCCGGGATATGGACGCTGCCAGGAAACCGATGGTGAGTAACGGCTGCACCAGGAAGGCAAGATAGGAATTGAAGGCGATCAGCTCGCCCAGCGTTAGCGTGCCGCCGATCACCTGTCTGCCGCCCAGCCAGATCACTACCAGCGTACCCAGGTTGGCAAAGAGGAAGATGAACGGAAAATTGTCGCTGACCGCGTGCACGACGGCCACATTACGATCGCGCAGGGCATGGTTCACGGCCTGGTAGCGGGCATCTTCATGTGCCTCGCGAGCGAATGCCCGAACGACGCGCACGCCGGCCATGTCCTCCCGCAGGATCGTATTGAGCCGCCCCAGCGTCTGCTGCACAACGCCGAACAACGGCCCCACTCGCGACACGAACCGGATGAGCAGGAACAGGATCGGCACGACCGTCAGGAGCACCGCCGCGCCCAGTCGCACGTTCAGTATGAGGAGCAGCGTCGCCGTGCCTGCGAGCATCGCTATCGCAGCCACCAGTTGCACCACTCCAGTCCCGGCAAAGGTGCGGATCTGCTCCACGTCGCTCGTCAGCCGGGTAAGCAGCTGACCAGTCTGCACGCGATCGTAGAAGCTGAAACTCAACTTCTCGATATGCCCGAACAGCGCTTCGCGAATGTCGTAGGCGACGCCCTGCGAAGCCCGCTCGGCCAGGTATCCCTGGAAGAACGAGAGCAGGCCCCGGATGGCTGCTGTACCCAGGAGCCCACCCACGGCCAGCAGCACTGCGGCCCAGGAGCCGGCGGTGATGCCGTCATCGATCGCGTAACGGATCAGTTGCGGAGTGGCCAGAGTGGCAGCGGACACCCCGAGCAGCGAGAGGAGTGCACCTACAGACTCGAACCGGTGGGCGCGCAGGTAGCCGAGCGCGCGCCAGGCCGCGCGCGGGTCACCGCGCCGGCCCGCCGGGGCTCCCCTGCCTCGTTTCCGCCCCGTTGGATTCGTCACACTCCCCGCCTTCGCTTCACCGTCTGCACGTCATATCCAGCACTTCGCACTTCTCCCCCGCACCATGATGAGGAGAGCAATGTGCCGCACCACGGGCGACAGCGGAAGCCCGATGCTGATCTGCCGGCTCCATCTCGCACGCAGGCCGAGCCTGCTCCGCTTCTCCACCAGTGGTGGAGGAAGAGAGCGCGCTCACGCAACCCGGAACGTGAGCGGGTTGGCCAGCCCGGAATCGATCCCGAGCGGCCAACCCGGCCGATGAGACAGCCACACTCCCCATAGCCTCTACAGACGAATCGGCGAGGCCATGGGAGAGCGTGCCCTGGTCAGTGCCAGTACTTCTCCTTCTCCTCTCTCAACTCGTTGCCGTCGTCCACAATTCCCCGGGAAGTATCCGGCCCCAGCTCCTCGGTGCTCGGGACGATCTTCGCCTGCCCGGCCTTCTCGAGCATGGCGTTGATCCGCGGCAGGTCGGCATCGAGCACGCTCTTGAGAGCCGCCAGTTGCACGTCGAGCCGCTTGCTGAGCAGGTCGAACACCTCGTAAGCCTGCTTGGTGGGCGCGGACTCGCCGCTGGCCACATGGTTGGTGAGAGCGGCGATCTCGTTGTTCAGCCGGATGGGGAAGTTGAGCGGATCCTGACCGCTCCTGTTCTTCACCTGGTAGAGCTCCTGCTCCACCTTGCTCAACCGCTCGGCGAACTGATTCGCAGCACGGGCGAAAGCAGTCGAGTCACGACCACGAAGCTTGGCGCCGCTCTCGGTCAGCTGGTACTTGACGTTGCGGATCGTCCGGACGCCGTTGTTGGCATCGCTGAGCCGGTCACGGATCTGGATGAGGAGGGCGAACTGCGCGTCCAGGTCGGCCTGGGTCGCGTTGCCGCGAGGATCCTTGAGCACGTTGAAGCTCTCGGTCTTCACCGGCTGTCCGTCCACCAGCATGCGCACCTGATAGGTGCCCGGAGGCGCCACCGGCCCGGTGCCGCGTCCCGCCCACATGATGATGCCACGGAACGTATCGGCGTCCGGATAGCGCATGTCCCAGGCGAACTGGTTCATCCCGGCCTTGTTGGGCGGGCCGGACGGTCCACGCATGCCACCGCGACCAGCGGGCGCTCCTGCGGCCGGCTTGGTGGTGTCGGCGGCGCTCCTGAAGGTGTGGATGACCTGACCCTTGCTGTCCAGGAACTCCAGCGCGACCTCGCGCGCCGGCGCCTTGAGCCAGTAGCGCACTATCGCCCCGCTGGGCGGGTTGGCACCGACGGGGCTCGAGCCGCCGCCACCGCCGAAACCGCCGCTCCACTGTACCCGGTATGCATCGGCCGGGGCGAACAGGTGCGCCGCCGAGGCCACGATCTCCGGCGTCAACTGCCGCAACGCCGAGAGGTCGTCCATGATGTAGAAGGAGCGACCATGCGTGGCAACCACCAGGTCGCCATTCTTGATCGTCATGTCGTGCACCGGCACGATGGGCAGGTTCTGGCGCAGCGAACGCCAGCTCGCGCCGTCATCGAACGACACCCAGACCCCACGCTCGGTGCCGGCGAAGAGCAGGCCCGGGCGCACCGGATCCTCCCGGATGACGCGCGTGAACTCGCTGTCGCCGGTGATACCGTTGTCGATCCGCGTCCACGTCTTGCCGTAGTCGGTGGTCTTCAGCAGGTAGGGCTGCATGTCGGCCATCTGGTAGCGATTGGCGGCCACATAGGCGGTACCTGGGGAGTAGTGGCCCGGTTCGATGATGGAGATACGGGCGAAATCGGGCAGCATGGACTTGGGCGGCGTGACGTCGGTCCAGGTAGCGCCGGCATCACGCGAGATCTGTACGTTGCCGTCGTCGGTGCCCGCCCAGAGAAGGCCGGCCGTTATCGGCGACTCGTCGAACGCGAAGATGGTCGCGTAGGTCTCGACGCCCGTCTGGTCCTTGGTGATCGGACCGCCGGAGGGCCCCATCGTCTTCGGATCGCGACGAGCCAGCGGCGGGCTCACGATCGTCCAGCTATGTCCCTCGTCAGTGGTGCGGAAGAGCTGGCTGCCGCCGGCGTAGAGCGTCTGCGGGTTGTGGCGTGAGAAGACGATCGGGAAGGTCCACTGGAAGCGGTACTGGATGTCTTCCGACGAGTGCCCCATCGGGTTCAGCGGCCACGGGCTCACGTTGCGTGAGATCCCGGTCCGACGATCCTTCCGCGTCAGGAGCCCGCCGTAGCTGCCGGCGTAGGCGATGTTCGGATCCCGCGGATCGATGGCGATATAGCCGCTCTCGCCGCCGCCCACGTCATACCAGTCCGACATGGTGATCCCGCCGGGCTTGGCGCTGGGGCCGCACAGCGTGCTGTTGTCCTGCTGGGCGCCGCAGACGTGGTACGGGAAGTCGTTGCTCGTCGTGACGTGATAGAACTGCGCCGTGGCGTAGTCCTGCTCCGTCCACGTCTTGCCGCCGTCGGTGCTGACGTTCGCCCCGCCGTCGTTGCTCTCGATCATCCGGAGCGGGTTGGTCGGGTCGATCCACAGGTCGTGGTTGTCACCGTGCGGCACGGGAATGTTCTTGAGCGTCTTGCCACCGTCGGTGGAACGGTAGAAGCCGGTGTTCTGCGCATAGATCGTGTTGACGTCCTTCGGGTCGGCGTGCAGATGGCTGTAATACCAGGCACGCTGGCGCAGCGAACGGTCGTCGTTGATCAACGCCCAGTTCTGGCCGCCGTCCTCGCTGCGATAGAGTCCGCCGTCCTCCGCCTCGATCTGCGCCCAGAGGCGCTGCGGGTTCACCGGCGACAGGGCCAGCCCGATCTTCCCCATCACTCCCTTCGGCAGGCCGTTGGCACGACTGATGTCGGTCCAGTTGTCGCCGCCGTCAGTGCTCTTGAAGATACCGCTCCACCGGCCGCCCGAGCTCAGCATCCAGGGCGTACGGCCAGCCTGCCAGAAGCTGACGTACATGACGTTCGGGTTGGACGGATCGATCTCGAGATCGATCGCGCCCGCCGAGTCGCTGCGGAAGAGGATCTGCTTCCACGTCGCACCGGCGTCGTCGGACCGGTAGACGCCGCGCTCCTTGGTCGGCTTGAAGACGTTGCCGAGGGCTGCCAGGTAGATCCGGTTGGGATTGGTGGGATGGATCACGATGCGGTCAATCTGGCGCGTCTCGGTGAGGCCGAGGTGCTTCCACGTCTTGCCGCCGTCGGTAGTCTTCCAGACGCCGTCGCCGTTCGTCACGTTGCCACGGATGGGCGTCTCACCGGTGCCCACATAGACGATGTCCGGATTGGTCGCATCGACCGTGATCGCCCCGATGGATCCACCGAAGTAGCCGTCACTCGCTGGCGCCCAGTTGCGGCCACCGTCGGTCGACTTGAATACCCCTCCACCAGTGGTACCCATCCAGTACTCGTCCGGTCGCGCGACAGAGCCGGCGACGGCCACCGAACGCCCACCGCGGTAGGGTCCGATCTCCCGCCATTTCATGGACGAGAGGGCAGCGGAGTCGAATGCCGACGCCGGCGCCAGGGCTACCCGCGCCGCGACTGAAGCGGTCTGCTGGGCTTGCAGGATGGCCGGGACCGTGCCCAGCGCGAGGAGTGCGGCAGCGACTCCGAACCGGATGCACGCGCCACCACGGGCGCGCGGAAAGCCACCGGCAGCATCTGACTGCCGGTGAATCGGGATCAGTCTGGTCACGCGTGTCCTCCAGGGTAAGGGCAGTGCATGGCAGGAGCATGCGCACGATCGCTGGCGCGACGGTTGCGCTGAGTGAATGGAAGATAGCATAGATTCTGCCTCACATCCCGCTCTTGATGAACATTTATTCCCTTTCCTGCTCAGCTCGGCAGGTCACGCCCGCGGCCACTTCCGTGCCGGGATTTGTTCCTTCCTCCACCTCCTGCCTGCTGGTGGTACTGACGGGCATGCTCGTCTTCCTGACCGCCTGTGGAGAGGCTGCTGGTTCAAGGGACGGGGGAGAGATTGCTGACAGCGTTACAGCGGGCCTGCTGGCGGCGGACAGCGGGTCGACCGGAGATGCGCCGGCCCTGGTCGGAGTGCTGACCGGGCTCAGTGGACCGGAGTCGGTGCTCCACGACGCCGAACAGGACGTCTATTACATCAGCCAGGTGAACGGCAGTCCGTCGGCAAAGGACGGTAACGGGTCGATCGCCCGGGTGCCGGCAGACAGCCTGAGCCGGATCAATCGCACCTGGGTGCGCAGCCGCACATCCTCTCCGCTTCATGCCCCCAAGGGAATGGCCCTGGTCGGCGACACCCTCTGGGTGGCGGATATCGATGCCGTGCGAGGGTACAACCGGCGGAACGGGCGTTCGGTCGGTTCGGTGCCGCTGGACAGTCTGGGGGCCCTCTTTCTCAACGACATCGCCGTCGGACCGGACGGCGCCCTGTACGTTACCGACACGGGCATTCGCGGTGCCGTCGCAGGTCAGGCGACGGGCGCCGCAGCACCCTCCCGGATATACCGGATCGTCAACCGCCAACCGTCGCTGGCGATCGAGCATCCGATCCTTTCCGGTCCCAACGGCATTGCCTGGGATTCCGCGGGTCGGCGCTTTCTCATCGCTCCATTCAGTGGGCCCACCCTGATCGCCTGGGTGGCCGACAGCGGCGCACGAGCGCCGAACCCGCGTCGCCTGGCGCCGGGACCGGGAAGCTTCGATGGCATCGGCGTCCTCCCCGACGGTCGCGTGGCCGTGACGTCGTGGGCCGACTCCACGCTCTATGTGATGCATGGCGACAGTACACTCGCACCACTGATAACGGGGATCGAGAGTCCGGCCGACTTCGGCATCGACCGGAAGCGCGACTACCTTCTGATTCCGCTCTTCAACGCTGGCCGGGTGGTGATCTACCGCATCCACTAGTGGCCTGTCAGTGAAGTACGTGTAGCAGTGATCCGGTGTTTGGGATTGGA